>NZ_JBHWZO010000135.1:0-17011 GCF_042728455.1 Promicromonospora sp. NPDC060204 | reverse complement strand
CTTTGAGCCTCCTCAAAGCGAAGAAACCCGGGCCTCAAAAACGTCTACTTTGCCAGCGCAAGGGGCTAAGCAGACACTAGCCTCAGTCCATGATCACCGATCCCGGCTTCCGGGCCGCGCGCAAGGCCGGCTCACCCCGCATGTTCGGGCTGCTCTTCCCGCTGGTGTTCCTGGGCTTCCTGGTCTTCCTCGCGGGACCCTTCTCGTCAGACGACGGCTCCGGCCCGCCGACGGCGTTCCTCGTGGTCGCCGGCATCGCGGCCCTGATCGTGCTGTGGATCTTCGTCAAGGGGGTCCGGCGCTGGGCGCGCAACCGTGGCGCCTGGTCGCGAGCCGCGCGCGGCGCGGTGTCCCTGACCCTGAACGGCGAGGCCGTGGCCGCGCAGCGAAAGGTGTCCGGCCGGCCGATGCGGACGGTGGTGGTCGAGCACCGCGGGCACCAGCAGTACCTGCACCTGCTGTTCCCGCAGGACGCGCCGGTCGACACCATGGTTCCCGGTCGGGTGACGGTCGAGTTCTTCGCCGGCGACACCGTCGAGGGCCCGGCGCGCCTGCTGCTGGCCGACGGCCGCACGCTGTGGGCCTTCACCTCACAGCTCGGGACGCGGGCACAGCCGAAGTCGCGGGCGACCCGGTCGTCCGACGCGAGGTCCGCCACGACGACCGGCACCGCGTCCGACGGGAGCGCGGCCCTGCTCGTGCCGGCGACGTTCGGGCCGGCAGCACCTGGTGACCGCGGACGGGGCGGCGACGGAGTCGGTGAGGGAGGCGGTGACGGGCTCGGTGGCGGTGTGCCGTCGCAGGACCCGTCGGCGAGCGCGGCCTGGTCGGGCGGCGACGGCTGGACCGGCGGCAGCTCCTGGGGCGGCGACTCGACCTGGACGGGCTCGGACGGCGGCGGTGGCGGCGGCGCCGGCCACGGTGGTGGTGGTGACGGCGGCGGCTGGTTCGGCGGCGGCGACTCGGGCGGCTGGTCCGGGGGCGACTCCGGCGGCGGTGGCGGCGACTCGGGCGGCGGCGGTTCCTGAGTCGTACGGCGCGGGACGCCGCTGCCCCCGACGCCGCCGTTCCCGAAGTCGCGACTCCCGAAGCCACGACTCCCGACGTCGCACCTCCCAGCGCCGTTACTCCCAGAGCCCCCGCTCCACAAGCACATCCTTGAGCAGGTCGGCGCGGTCGGTGATCAGGCCGTCCACGCCGTCGTCGATGAGCTGCCGCATCTCGTCCGGGTCGTCGACGGTCCAGACGTGCACCTTCTTGCCCAGGTTGTGCGCCGCGGCGATCGACGCCGGGTCCACGACCGTGATCGAGCCCTCACGCACCGGGACCTGCAGCGCGTCGACGTCGCGCAGGGCCCGGCGGGACAGGGCCGGCACGTGGACGCGCACCCCGGTCAGGAAGCTCGCGATCTCCTTGCGTCCGGCCGACGTCGCGACCGGGCGGGACAGCTTGGTGAGCGTCGCGCGGCGTCGGGCCACCTCGAAGGAGGTGACGCACACGCGGTCCCACGCGGAGGTCCGCTCGATCGCCCGGGCGACCGGCCCGACGCTGGAGGAGTGCTTGACGTCGATGTTCACGCGCAGGTCGGGCCACCCGCCCAGCAGGTCCTCCAGCAGCGGCACGGGCTCGACGCCGCCGATGCGGGCCTCGCTCACCTCGGACCACGGCAGCTGGGCGACCAGGCCCGTGCCGTCCGTGGTGCGGTCGAGCGACTCGTCGTGCAGCGCGACGGCGACGCCGTCCACCGTCCCGTGCGCGTCCGTCTCCACATACCGGTAGCCGAGGTCGATGGCGGCGCCGAACGCCGCCAGGGAGTTCTCCAGCCCCTCGGTGCCGGCTGACGCGTGCGCGAACCCGCGGTGGGCGAGGGCCTGGAAGGGCCCCTCGAAGTAGGTCACTGGCTGTCCCTCACGAAATCGAACCTCACGAAATCGAACCTCACGAATTCGAACCTCACGAACTGGATCTCAAGCATCGATGCTGCTGTCGGTCCATTTCAACATGCCGTCGAGGTAAGCCTCGCGCGGCTCACGGGCCGACAGCGACAGGTCGTGCACGCCGCCCGGCACGACGAGCTCGGTGACGTCCAGCCCCAGGCCGGGCGCGAGCGCGGCCATCTGCCGGACGTCGAGCACGGTGTCCTGGGCGTCGAGCAGCGGGTTGTCCAGCGAGTCCGGCCCGGACGAGTCGGACCGGGCGAGCAGCACGGGGCACGCGATCTCCAGCCCGGCGGCGACGCGCGCCTGCCCGCGCCGGATCGCGACGAACCACCCGACGCGGCCGGGCAGGCCCTCGGGACGCTTGAGGGTCGTGTCGAACTCCCAGCGCCCGCCGTTGGCTGCTAGCAGGTGCTCGGCGTACCGGGACGGGCCGTCGCTGATGATCGCGGTGCTCGCGAGGCGCCCCACCGTGTCGAGCACGCGGGTGCCGACGGTGCGCTGCCAGTGCGGCGCCCGCAGGTCGAGGAACGGTGAGTTCAGCACCAGGGAGTCCGGTCCGGCGTCGGCCCCCGCGGCGTTGCGGTGCGCGTGCGCCCACAGGGCGGCCGTCAGCCCGCCGGTCGAGTGGGCGTGCACCACGAGCGGCAGCCCCGGCTCCAGGCCGCGCACCGCGCGCGCGGCCGCCGCGATGTCGCTCGCCTGCTCGCGCAGGTCGAGCACGAAGTGGGGGATCTGGTCGGGCTGCAGGGACCGTCCGGCGGCCCGGAGGTCGACGGCGTAGAACGCGTAGCCGGCCGCGGTGAAGGTGCGGGCCAGGTGCTCCTGGAAGAAGTAGTCGTTGTAGCCGTGCACGTGGATCACGGCCGCACGGGGCGCCGGCCGGTCGGCCGGGTAGGGGTAGCGCACCAGGGTGGCCGGGCCGAGCGGGGCCTCCTGGAACGGCTCGCCGAGCAGGTGGTCGGTGCGCCAGTCGAGCGCGTCTTCCGGGGAACCAGGCACCTGGGGATCGTATGTCGAGGACGGCCCTCGTCGCAGGTCGCGGCTGGCACGCGCCCGGGTTTGCCCTGGTCAGGCGGGCCGCAGTCCCGCCAGCAGGATCTCCAGGTACGGCCCGCGGTCCGACGCCGCACCCAGCCGAACCGCGTGCTCCATCCCGCACACCAGGTGCTCCACCTGCTCGGTGGTCAGGTCCGGCCGGACGACGCCGGCGGCGCGGGCCCGGACCAGGATCTGCTCGAAGCCCGTGAGGATCTCGTGCTTGGCCTCCCGCACCTCGTCGGACTCGTCCTCGGCGGACAGGAGGACGGGCTGCAGACCGCCCTCCTCGAGCTGGAGGTCGAGCGCCGAGCGCAGGAGGTTCGAGATCGCCGTGCGCGGGTCGGGCTCGCCGACGGCCTCCCGGGTCAGGACCCGCAGCCGTTCGAGCGTGTCTAGGGTCAGCGCCTCCACCAGGGCGTGCGTGGTGGGGAAGTGCCGGTAGACGGTGCCGACCCCCACGCCCGCCTCCCGGGCCAGGTCGTTGAGCCGGAGCGCGCCGGGGTCATGGCGCCGGGCGACCTCGAGGATGCGCGCGCGGCTGCGGGCGGCGTCGGACCGGAGAGCGGGCATGGGGTGATCCTACCCGCAGAAGCGGATGGATGATCCGTTTCTGGTGCTACGCTCAAACGGATACATCATCCGGATGGGGCGGTGGAAGTGAGCTCGCCCTGCCCTGAGCCCACTGCCCCGAAGCCCCTGCCCGAACCCCAAGAGAACCGAGGACCGACATGACCTGGGACCCCGCCCACCTCCCCGACCAGAGCGGCCGCACGCACGTCGTGACCGGCGCCACCGCCGGCATCGGGTACTTCGCCGCCGAGCAGCTCGCCGCGGCCGGCGCGCACGTCGTGCTCGCCTCCCGTTCCGCGGGCAAGCTCGCGACCGCCGTCGCCTCGATCGAGCGGGAGGTGCCCGGCGCCCGCCTCGACACCGTCGTCGTGGACCTCGCCTCCCTGGCGTCCGTGTCCGACGCGGCCGCGCGGATCGCCGCCCTGCCCCGCGTGGACGGGCTGCTGCTCAACGGCGGGGCCATGGCCCTGAAGGGCAGCGCGACGACCGCCGACGGGCTGCCCCTGCTGCTCGGCACCCACGTCGTCGCGAACGCCGCGCTCCTGGCGGGCGTGCTCCCGGCGCTCGCGGCCACCGGGGAGCGGACCGGCACGCCGGCGCGGGTGGTGCACACCTCCACCGGGTTCGTCACGCAGTTCCCGGTGGCCGTCGACGACGTCCGCCGGGTGCCGCGCGTCGCCGTCGTCGCCTACACGAAGGCGAAGACGGTGACCGAGGTGCTCGCGTTCGAGCTGGCGCGCCGGCTGGAGGCCGCCGGTGCGCCCGTCCTCTCGCTGGTCACCCGGCCGGGTGTGGGCGTGGACGCCCGGACACCCCACCGCGCCGGGATCCGCGACGCGACCACGCCCTACCGGCCCAACCCCTACACGCCCTGGGCCCAGGGCAAGGACGGCGCCGCCTGGTCGGCGGTGCGCGCCCTGACCGACCCGCAGGCGCGCAACGGCGACTACTACGCTCCGGCCGGGCGCCTGCGCGGCATCCCGGTGCGCGTGGACCCGACAGCCCGGACGGCGTCGCCGGAGGGTGACCTCGCGACTCGTGTCTGGGACCAGGTCGAGAAGCTCGCGGGGACGGCGCTGGGGATTCCCGCGGGGGTGGGTGAAAAGCGGGCGCAGGGGTAGGTGCCCGCGACAACGGCGTGGTTGTTGACGACGTAGCCGACAATGACCTCGCCGATAACGCCATGGCAAGATGTCCGGCATGCCTACTAACGGCGGGATCAATATCGGCCGAACGGTGCAGTCGGCGATCTACCGCGACGGCGTCTACGGCCGCCGGCCCGCCGTGCCCACCGACCCCGACGCGCTCGCCGCCGCCGCCCGCCGCCGCATGACCCGCACCGGCTGGTCGTACGTGGCAGGCGGCGCCGGCGCGCAGCGCACCGTGGCGGCCAACCGGGAGGCGTTCGGCCGGTACCGGATCGTGCCGCGCCAGATGGTCGACGTCGGGCAGCGGTCGCTCGCCACGACCCTGCTGGGCCGCGAGCTGTCCGCCCCCGTGCTGTTCGGGCCGGTCGGGGCCCTGGAGCTCGCCGTGCAGCACCAGTGGGGCGGTCGGGCCGCCGCGCCGCGCAACGCCGAGCCCGCCCTGGCCCGCGCCGCCCGCGACCTCGGCCTGCCCGTCGTCATCTCGTCCCAGGCGTCCACCCCCATGGAGGACACGGCCGCCGCCCTCGGCGACAGCCCGCGCTGGTTCCAGCTCTACTGGTCGTCCGACGACGCCCTGGTCGAGTCCTTCGTCGCCCGCGCCGAGGCGAGCGGCTGCGAGGCGATCGTCGTCACCCTGGACACCCACGTGCTCGGCTGGCGCACCGCGGACCTCGACCTGGGCTACCTCCCGTTCGCCCGCGCCGAGGGCATCGCCCAGTACCTGAGCGACCCGGTGTTCCGCGCTCTCGTCGAGGCGCGGGTCGAGGGGGCGGCCGCGTCCGGTTCGGCGTCGCCCGGCGGGGGAGACGACGCGGCGTCGTCGTCGGAATCTGCGCCCGCCAACCGGCCCACCGTCGCCGCCGTCCGCTCGCTGCTGTCCATGGCGCGCCACCACCCGGGCCCCACCCTGCGCAACCTGACCCAGCCCCACGCCCGCGCCGCCGTGGAGACCTTCCTGGAGGTTTTCTCCCGCTCGACCCTCACCTGGGCCGACCTCGCCTGGCTGCGCGAGCGCACCACCCTGCCGATCCTCGTCAAGGGCATCCAGCACCCCGACGACGCCCGCGCCGCCCTCGAACACGGCGCCGACGGCATCGTCGTGTCCAACCACGGCGGCCGGCAGATCGACAACGCCGTCGCCTCGATCGACGCCCTCGGGCCCGTGGTCGACGCCGTCCGCACGTGGTCCGGGGCGTCCGGTTCGGAAACAGCCGGCTCTGTCCCCGGCTCAGTCCCCGTGCTCTTCGACTCCGGCGTCCGGACCGGGGCCGACGTCTTCACCGCGCTCGCCCTCGGCGCCGACGCCGTCCTCCTGGGCCGCCCCTGGGTCTACGGTCTCGCGCTCGCCGGGGCCGACGGCGTCCGCGCCGTCGCCGAGCACGTGCTCGCCGAGCTCGACCTCACGATGGCGCTCGCGGGTGTCTCCGGGACGGAACAGATCGGCCGCCACAACCTGGTGCTCTGACCGGCGCGTCTGACCAGCGAGTCTGGCCAGCGGGTCGGTATGAGATCGTGACCGCTCCAGCACCCACGATTCATGCGACGCGGGCAGACTGCGGCCATGACCGACGCCCTACCCGGACCCGACGCGCAGCCCTCCTCGGCGAGCGAGACACCGAAGCCCCCGAGGATGGGCCTGGAGCTGCAGGAAGGCGTGCGGATCCCGCGCCGCCAGGTGTTCTCCTGGGCGCTGTGGGACTGGGGCACCCAGCCGTTCAACACCGTGATCCTCACGTTCGTCTTCACCGCGGGCTACCTGATCTCGGCGTCGTTCCTCGACCCCGCCGTCGCGGCCCTGGGGGAGGACGACCCCGCGTACCAGCGCGGCCTCGCCGAGCTGACCAGCGGCCTGGGCCTGTGGACCACGCTGGCCGGCATCCTCGTCGCGGTGCTGGCCCCCGTGCTGGGGCAGCGCGCGGACGCCTCCGGACGCCGCAAGGCCTGGCTCGCCGGCGCCACCGCCGGGATGGTGCTGTGCATGCTCGCGCTGTGGTTCGTCGAGGCGGACCCGGTCTATTTCGTCTTCGGCGCGATCGTGATTGGCCTGGGCAGCGTGCTCAGCGAGATCGCGGGCGTGAACTACAACGCGATGATGGTGTCGGTCGCCACCCCGCGGACGGTCGGCAAGGTGTCCGGCCTCGGCTGGGGCCTGGGCTACGTGGGCGGCATCCTCATGCTGCTCCTGGTCGTGGTCGCCAATGCGGCCGACTGGTGGGGCATGCCCACCGACAACGGTCTCGCGTACCGGGTCATCGCGGTCGCCTGCGCCGTCTGGGCCCTGGTGTTCGTCTGGCCCATCTTCACGTTCGTGCCCGAGCTGCCGCCCACCAAGGGCCGGCCCGCCGTGGGGTTCTTCGCCAGCTACGGGGTCCTGTTCCGTGACATCAAGGGCCTGTGGCACACCGCCCGCCGGACGTTCTGGTTCCTGCTGGCCAGCGCCGTCTTCCGGGACGGCCTGAGCGGCGTCTTCGCGTTCGGCGCGATCATCGGCAGCGTCAGCTTCGGGTTCTCCTCCGACCAGGTGATCATCTTCGGCATCGCCGCGAACCTCGTGGCCGGCGTCAGCACCATCCTGATCGGTCGCCTCGACGACCGCTTCGGTCCCCGGTCGGTCATCCTCGCCACCCTCAGCGTCATCGTCGTCGCCGGCCTCGCCGTCGTCTTCCTGCGCGACCTCGGCCCGATCGTGTACTGGGTGGGCGGGCTCGTCCTGTCCGCCTGCGTCGGCCCGGCGCAGGCCGCCTCGCGGTCCTACCTCGCCCGGGTGACGCCCGCCGGCAAGGAGTCCGAGATCTTCGGCCTCTACGCCACCACCGGTCGCGCGACGTCGTGGATGTCGCACGGCCTGTGGACCATCCTCATCGCCGCCACCGGCGCGACCATCTGGGGCACCCTCGGGATCATCGCCGTGGTGCTCGTCGGGCTCGTGCTGATGTGGTTCGTGCAGGACGCACCCGTCGCCGACGCCGGTACGCCCGCCCGCCCGACAGATGCGGCTCCGGACGCGACGCCGGACCCGACGGGCGTGGCCTAGCGAGGGTCTGCGGTCCGCCCGGCGCGACGCCGGGCGGGCGGGCGGACCCTGGGCCGGCCGGGCCCGTCCGCCCGTCCGCCCCGGGTCTAGCGGCCCTGGGCGGCGGCCTGGCGGGCCGCGGCCCGCGCGGCCAGCCCACTCCTGAGGGCGGCCTGGAGCCGGTCGAGATCCACGAGCGGCCCCAGGTGCCCGAGCTTGTCCGGGTTGATCACGCCGCGGATACCGGCGAGCAGACCGCCGGAGACCTCGAACGACCAGGTGCCGATCAGGCCGCCGCCCACGACGTCGTCCGCCACGATGAGCAGACCCGGCTCGCCGCCCACGAGCGCCCGCTCGAAGTGGAGCGGCGCGCCCCGGCCGACAAAGGACGCCAGCATCCGGGCGACCGTCACGCGGCCCGCGACCGGCCGGGCGATCGACATGCCCTGCGGCACGTTCCCGCCGCCGTCGCCCGTGAGCACCACGTCCTCGGCCAGCAGCTCCAGGAACGAGTCCACCGCACCCTCCTCGCACGCGGCGAGGAACCGGGACACGAGCTCCTCGGCGCGGGCCCGGTCGCTCGCGGTGCGCGGCCTGAAGTTCGGGGTGCGGGGCGTGGGCTCGTCCTGCTCCGGGTGCTGGGGTGTCGGGGGCTGCTGTGGTGCGGGCCGCTGTGTGACGGGCTGCCGCGATACGGGCTGCTGCTTGACCGGCTGCCGCGTCACGGGCCGTGGCGCTACCCGCTGCGCGATCCGCCGTCGGGCGCGGGAGGCCAGCTGCCGGGCGGCCACCTCGCTGGTGCCGATCACGTCGGCGGCCTCGCTGTGCGGAAAGCCGAGCACGTCGTGCAGCAGGAACGCTGCCCGCTCGGTCGGGGTGAGGGTCTCCAGCAGCACCAGGAACGCGGTGGAGAGGTCGTCGGAGAGCTCGGCATGGCGCGCGACGTCGGGCGCCGGCGTGGCCATCGCGACCGGCAGCGACGGGACGGGACCGACCAGCGGCTCCGGGAGCCACTCGCCCACATACTGCTCCCGCCGGACCCGCGCCGAACGCAGCACGTCGATGGCGATGCGCGTCGTCACCGTGGTGACGAACGCGTCCGGGTTGCGCACGTCCGGTGCCTGCGAGACACGCGTCAGCGCCTCCTGCACCACGTCCTCCGCCTCGGCCACGCTGCCCAGCATCCGGTAGGCGACCGCGAACGAGAGCGGACGCAGCCGGCCGAGCGCGGCGTCGTCCAGGAAGGTGCCGGTGCCGGGAGCAGTGCCGGACGGCGTCGCGGCGTGCGCCGCGGTCCCGGCGGGCTCCGCCGTCGCGTCGGTTGTCGCGTCGGTTGTCGCAGCGGACGGCGAGATGGGGGGCTCGGTCATACGGACATGCTCTCGCGTCATACCCCTTAGACGGGACGGGGGAGCCAGATGTGACACCCCCGCGCGATCTGGGTCGGTCCGAAGGAAGTTCCTGCGGGTTGGCGAACGTGGGACCGGATGAACGTGGGGCCGGCGAACGTGGACCGAGTGAACGTGGGACGGCACATGAGCACTGCTCACGCAGTGCGTACTCTGGCGCGCGTGAGAACAACCGCCCTTGTCGTGCGCTTCCTGCTTGAGCTCGCCCTCGCCGCGGGCGCTGGCTACGCAGCCTGGAACCTCGCGTACGGCGGATGGCGCCTCGCCGCCGTCCTCCTCGCTCCGGCCGCCGTGATCGCGCTCTGGGCGACGTTCCTCTCGCCGAAGGCGCCCGTGGCGATCCCGGCCTGGGCACAGGTCGGCATGGAGGCAGCCCTCTTCGGCGGCGTCGGATACCTGTGCTGGCGCGCGGGAGTCCCCGCCGCCGGGGTGGCGCTCGCGGCCGTGTGGGCGGTCGACCGACTGGTGCTGTGGTTGACCCGAAACCAGCCCAGCGTGCTGGAGCCCGAGCGCGACTCCGGGCCGCGTCGAGCGGGCTGAGCCGAGCTGGCCTGCGGCTCGACGTGACCGCTCGACGTGACCGCTCAGCGTGACCGCATGGCGTCGATCTCGTCGCGGCGGAACAGCACGAGGCGGTCCAGGACGTCGTCCGGCAGCGGCTGGTCCGGGGTGAACCGGTCGGTGCCCTTCGACGTCGAGAAGCCGGTCAGGTCGGGGGCGAGCGCGTCGATCGCGGGCGGGCTGAACGGGTACAGGCCAATGTGCTTCGCCGTGGCGCGCGCCGAGACCAGCGGGCTGCCGCGGTAGCGCAGGGCGGCCATGCCGTAGCTCATGCCCTCCTCGGCGTCCGGCACGAGCTCGAGTGCCCGCGCCCGCACGTGCTCGACGGCATCCTTGGCCGGCCCGTCCAGGCCGGCGATGTACTCGGTGAACTCGCCCATGAGCACAGCCTCGCGAGGTCAGGCGGTTTCCGCGAGGGCAGCGTGTCGGACGGCGGACGCGCGGCCGTCGTCGTTGCCCGTCCACGACGCGAAGAGTTATCCACAGATTTGAAGTGCGCCTCGCGATGCGTATGAATGTTCGAGACAATGGTGTCAGGTGAACATGACTGGCGGGCGAGGGGGTGGCACGGATGGACTCGGTGGAGAGCATGGCGTCCGGTGGTGTGTCCCCGGGTCCTTGGAGCGTGTGCTGGCCCGGATCGAGACCGCGGTCGGTGAGCTGGCCGACCTGGTGACCCCGGGGGTGCTGGATGGTTGGGGCGCCCCGACGGTGGCACGGTTGATGCAGGCGCATACCCGGATCCGCAGGGTGACCGGGCGTCTGGACGGGGTGCGGTGGTCGGTGTTGCCACGGATCGAGGACGACGGGTCCTGGCGCAGTGGTGGCATGTCGCGCACGTTCCCTGCGTGGTTGCGGCTGCGTGAGGGCGTCTCGGCGGGCATGGCCCGCAAGGACGTGACCACCGCCCGGCGGTTGGCGCAGGCCTTGCCCGCAACACGGGAGGGCCTGGTGGCCGGCAGGGTAGGTGTGGACCACGCCCGGGTGATGGCAGAGGTCGCGCCCACGAGCCAGACGCGCCAGGACGCGTTGGCGTGGTTGATCGATACCCGCACCGGGGAGACCACGACGCCGGAGGCGTTCGTGGACACGGTCGCGGTGGATCTGCCGGACCCGGCCGACGACCCGGACGGTTCCCGCGTTCGTGAGCAGATCACTCAGGTGCTCGAAGAGGCGATCACCGCGGGAACCCTGGTCACGGGCGAGGGTCTGGTCCTGCGCGAGGCCGGGGTGCTCAACGCGGACCAGTTCCGGGTCGTCGCGCGCCGGTTCGCCACGATCACGGACCCCGACACCGATGACGTGGACGACGACAAGGCCGCCGAGGGTGAGTTCCTGGACGTGTCCAAGACGTTGGGCGGGTTCCACGTGGCGGGGTTCTTGACCGACGAGCACGGCCTGCTGCTGACCACCGCGTTGGCCGCCGTGGTCGGCGCCCTGGCGGTGGGCGATGACCGGAGCCCGGGTCAGCGCCGGGCCCAGGGCCTGGCCGACATCGCCCACCTCGTGCTGGACACGAACCAGGCCTCCCGGGGTGCGTCGATCCCTCCGCACCTGAATGTCACGGTGTCCTTGTCGGAGCTGCTCACCCAGGTCACCCGCACCCGTGAGGGCCTGTGCCTGACCTGCGGACAGACGGTCCCGGGCCGGTCGGGCGCGCCGAGCACAGGTGCTGGTCCTGTGATCGCTGCTGGGGCCGCTGGTGGTGCGGCTGGGGTCAGCGGGTCGGTCGAGGATCCTGGTGCTTCGCCATCGCCATGTGCGCCAGGGGATGCCCCTACCATCACCAGCGCGGGTGCTGGTGCTGGTGTGCCAGGTCCGGGTGTGTCGGGGCCTGGGTTGTTGGGTTCGGGTGGTGCGGTGTTCACGGAGTCGGGTGGCCGGGTGCCGGTGGGGTTGTTGCGTCGGTTGGCATGTGACAGTGCGGTCACCCGGGTGGTGTTCGGCCCGGATGGTGCGGTGTTGGATGTGGGGCGTGCGCAGCGCACGGTCACGGGCCAGATGCGGCGTGCGGTGATCGCACGCGATGGGCATTGTGTGTTCCCGGGGTGTGACCAGCCGCCGTCGCGGTGCGAGGTGCATCATGCGGTGACGCACTGGGCCCAGGGTGGTGCCACGTCGGTGGCCAACAGTGCATTGTTGTGCTGGTTCCACCACCAGCTCGTTGATACGCGGGGGATCGCGATGTCCTGGGCGGGCAAGCCCACGACCGTCAACACCTCGGGTGTGCTGGTGGAGACGGGGTGGGTCTTCACCGATCCGCGTGGTCACCGCATCCGACTGCCCGAACCCATCGACCCACCCGCCGCATCACCAGCCACCGCCGCGTGACGTCCAAGGCCTGCACGGCCACGGCCGCTGCCACCAACAGCAGCCGTGGCCCGATCACCAGCGCCGATGGGCCCAAAGCGCGTTGCCGACGGCTGGCCTCGCCCCGCCGAGGTCTTCGCCGACCCAAGACGTCGCCCACGAAGTCCGCGCCCACGAAGTCCTCGCCCACCAAGGCCGTGACCGCCTGTCGTTGCTCGCCAAGGCCACGACCGCGTAGTCCTGGCCTGTCGAGTCCTCGGTACACCTACGACCGGCTCCGCCCTGCGCTGCTCTGCCCGACGGCCCGCTCAGCCCCACTAGCCACTCCGCCCTACGAGCCGCTCGCCCCACAACTGCTCCGCCCTACGTCGCTCCGCCCTGTCGTCCCGCACTCAAGGCGCAACGGCCGGCACGGCGACACGGGTCCTGCCCGCGAGCGCGAGCGCGGCCGTCGCCAGCAGGCCCGTGAGCCCCAGCACGACGGCGTAGGCGGGCAGCCCTGCGACGTCGTACAGGGCCCAGAGCAGGGCGCCGGTCGCGGACGACGCGATGGCGGCCGCGACGGCGTCGGCCACCTGGAGGGCGGACGACGCCGAGCCCTGCTCATGCGGTGGCGCCAGCTCCAGTGTGAGGACCGACAGCGTCGGGTACACCAGCCCCATCCCGCTGCCCGAGAGCACCCAGAACGCCATCCCGACCCCGGCCGGCACGTCCGGGAGCACGAGCATCGCCGCGCCGACCATCCCGAGGGCGAGCAGGCCGCCGCCGAGCCGTACGTACCCGGCGTGGCTCAGGTGCAGCAGGTTGCGCCCCCGCACCCAGGACGCCGCGGACCAGCCCAGCGCCCCGACCGTCAGGATCAGCCCGGCGCCGCCAGGGGTCAGGTGCCGCTCGTGCACCAGGAGCAGCGGCAGCAACACCTCGGCGCCCGTGAAAGCCCCGGACACCAGTGCCCGCACCGACACGACGGCGGGCAGCCCGCGTCCCGCACGCAGCACGGACAGCGCCAGGCGGAGCGCGTGCCGCAGCGGTCGATCGGCGTGCCCGACGTCGGGCAAGCGCTTCGGCGAGGCGCTCTCGACGGCGCTGCCGTTCGTCAGGGCGCTGCCGTTCGTCAGGGCGCTTCCGTCGCCCGTGCCGTCGACGGGGGCGAGGTCGGCGCTGCCGCCGGCTCCTCCGGCCCGCGGGCCGAGGTCGAGGCCGCCGTGGTCCGGCGCGCTGTCGTGCGCTGCGACGCCGCCCTCGCCCAGTTCCTCGTCCGGCACCCGCCGTTCGTCCGGCACCCGCCCGTCGCCCGGCACCTGTCCGTCGCCCGGCACCTGTCCGTCGCTCGGTGCACCTCCCGCGCCCTGTGCCGCCGTCAGCCCGGGCCGCATCAGGATCGCGGCCGGGACGGTGAGCGCGGCCGCGCCGAGGAAGACCCACCGCCAGCCGAGATGGTCCACGACGAGACCCGCCAGCCCCGGCCCCACGATCGCGGGAATCACCCACGCGGCGGCGAACGCCGAGAAGACGGCCGGACGCCGCTCCGCCGCGAAGACGCGTGCCACCAGGACGTACAGCGCCACGCCGAAGAGCCCGCTGCCGACCCCCTGGACCGCGCGCCCGGCGATCAGCGCGCCCATCCCGGTGGCGGTCCCCGCGACCACCAGACCGACCACGAAGAGCGCCACGCCGGTCCACATCGCCGGCGCCGGACCAGTGCGGTCGCACCAGCGTCCCGCCGTGAGCATGCCCACCACGCTGGTCGCGAAGACCACCGCGAAGGCGAACGTGTAGTGCCGCAGCCCGTCCAGGTCGACGGCGATGGTGGGCATCGCCGTCGCCACGGCGAGCGCCTCGAACGCCCCGAGCGAGCAGAGCGCGACCATCCCGATCAGGACGAGGCGCTGCGCACCGGGGCTCAGGGTGCCCGGGCTCGGGGCGTCGGGGACCGAGCCCGTCCGTTCGGTGGAGACCGCCGCGGTCACACCAGCACCACCTTGCCGGTGGTGCGGCGCTCCTCGAGCTCGCGGTGGGCGCGGGCGGCCTCCGCGAACGGCACGCGGTGCGTCGCCACCCGCCAGCGGCCCGACGCCGCGTTCGCCAGCGCGCGTTCCTGGTACGGCCGTTGGTCGCCCATCGGCGGAGCCTGCGGCCCGACGGCGTAGCGCACCTCGATCGGCGACTCGATCCGGTCGGCCTCCGCCCAGGACGTAAAGCGGTTGGCCGTCCCGGACGCCCAGCCGTACGCGACGAGCCGGCCCGGCGCGCCGTCGTCGCCCGCCCTGCCGTTGGCTGCGCTGCTGCCGTCCGCACTGCTGCCGTCTGCATTGCCGCCGTCTGCACCGCCGCTGTCTACACCGCCGACCGATTCCCCGCCCGCCCTGCCGCCCGCACCGCGCAGCAGGCCCGTGGCGGCCGTGCCGAGCTCGCCGCCCACGCCGTCGAGCACGAGGGTCGCGGGGGAGCCGCCGAGCGCCGCGCGGGCGGCGTCGGGCCAGCCGGGGGCCGAGTAGTCGACCAGGGCGAGCCGGCCCGTGTCGGGCAGCAGATCGCGCAGGACCTGCAGCTTCGCGGCGCCGCCCGCGAGCGCGACGACGCGCGCCCCGGCTCGCAGCGCCTCCTGGACGAAGAGCGTGCCGAGCCCGCCGGCGGCGCCCGTCACGACGACGACGTCGTCCGCCGTCACCGCGGCGAGGTCGAGGGTGTAGACGGCCATCCGGCCGGTGCCGATCATGGTGATCGCGTCCGCCGGGTCGAGCGGGGCGCCGTCCGCGCCGTCGGGCTGGGCGTGCAGCTTGTCCGCGCCGACGACGACGCGCCGGGCGTACCCACCGCCGTCGGGCACCGGCCCGAGGTGCGCCGCCACGTGCCGACCGATCCACGAGGGGTCGACGCCGGAGCCGACGGCGGCCACGGTGCCCGCGATCTCGCGGCCCGGCACCGTCGGCAGGCTGGGCAGCGGGAGCGGCGGTCCGGCCTCGCCGCGCCGGAGGCTGGTGTCCAGGAGGTGCACCCCGTGCGCGACGGCATCCACGAGCACGTCGCCCGGGCCGGGCACTGGGTCCGGGACCTGCTCGAGCACGAGGACCTCGGGCGGTCCGAAGGAGTGGTGTCTGATCGCGTCCATGCGCACATCCTTTAACCTGAACCAAACTTGAGGTCAACACCGGCCCGAGACGCGCCGTGAGAGCCCCTGCCCGAGCTGCGCTGCCCGAACCTCGCTGTCCGAAACCTGCTGACCTGAGTTCCCGAGTTCTCGTGAGTCGTTGGAGGCCACGCATGGAAGCACCCAACCCCGCCGTCCCCTGGGATCGTGACGAGCTTACCGTCGGCGATCTCGCCGCCAGGAGCGGTGTCGCGGTGTCCGCGCTGCACTTCTACGAGCGCAAGGGCTTGATCACGAGCCGGCGGACGTCGGGCAACCAGCGGCGCTACCGGCGGGAGACGCTGCGCCGGGTCGCGTTCATCCGGGTGTCCCAGCGCGTCGGGATCCCGCTCGCCGACATCGGCGCGGCGCTCGACACCCTGCCGGGGGACCGGACGCCCACCGCGAAGGACTGGCGCCGCATCTCGCAGGCCTGGCACGACGACCTCGACGCGCGGATCGAGCAGCTCTCCCGGCTGCGTGACCACCTCACGGACTGCATCGGCTGCGGCTGCCTCTCGTTGCGCCGCTGCGCGCTGACCAACCCGCAAGACGCCCTCGCCGAGGCCGGGCCCGGCCCGCGGACGCTCCTGGTGGACGGCCTGGAACCCGACGGGGCGTGAGTGTGTGCTGGGTGCTGGTCCAGCCGTGCTGCTGGCTGGTGCGTGCCGCGGGCAGGGGTGCGGGGCAGGGGCGTGCGTGCGGGATGTCAGTGGCGCGGGGTAGCGTGCGCGACGCCGGACACCAGCAGCCAGTCGAAGGGGAAGCCGTGGGGACGTATTTCGAGTGGGTCGCCGACCTGGACGCGACCGAGGCCGAGGCCCGAGAGCTGGGACAACGGGTCGTGGACGCGCTCGTCGCGCGCGGTGTCCTGTTGCCGGAGGTGTCCCCGGCCGCGGCGCTCGGCGGTGACGGACACCCGCCAGGCAAGGCATGGGCGGACACCCTCGCCGGGTCGGTCGCCGGGTCCGTCTCCGGTGAGGCTCCGTGGGGCATGTCGGTCGGGGTCGGCCGCGAGGTGTACGACGGCGGGCAGGGCAATGTCGACACGGTGACCTGTCCCCGGTGCTCGGTCCGCAGGTCGTTCTTCGGGCCGCCCGAGGAGTTCGGCCCCACCTGCTCGGACGAGGACGGGCTGCGCTGGTTCCACGACGCGGCGGCCGCCTGGCGCGACGGCGATGATGGCGTTGGCAACGGTGACGGCGACGGCGACGGAGAAACCGATCTGGTGTGCCGGGAGTGCGGCGCTGCGTCCCCGGTCACGGAGTGGTCGGCCAACGACGCGGCGCTGGCCTGCCTGGGCTTCACCTTCTGGAGCTGGGACGAGCTGGGCCCACAGGTGATCGACTGGGTCGCCGAGGCGACGGGCGGTCACCGGATCGTGCACGGCAGCGGCAAGGTGTGAGGTCCGGCCGCGCCTGAGACCCGCGCCCTTGAGACCCGCGCCCCTGAGACCCGCGCCCCTGAGACCAGCGCGTCCGAGATCCGGCGACGTCAGCCGTGGTGGCCCACTAGGCTCGCGGCCATGGCTTCTGCACTGCCCAGCGTCCTGGTGCTCAACGGTCCCAACCTCGGCCGGCTCGGTGTCCGCGAGCCCGAGATCTACGGGCATGCCTCGATGGCGGACCTCGAGGTCGCCGCCGCCAAGTGGGGCGACGAGCTCGGCCTCGCGATCGCGGTGCGGCAGACCGACGACGAGTCCGAGATCGTCGGCTGGCTGCACGAGGCCGTGGACGCCGGTGCCCACGTGGTGCTCAACCCCGCCGCGTTCACGCACTACTCGTACGCCCTGCGCGACGCCGCGGCGCAGGTCACCACGGCGGGGCTGCTGCTGGTCGAGGTGCACCTGTCGAACCCCGCGACGCGCGAGTCTTTCCGGCACTACTCGGTGG
>NZ_JBHWZO010000134.1:0-17110 GCF_042728455.1 Promicromonospora sp. NPDC060204 | reverse complement strand
CGCCGGCGCACCACCCGGCGGTCACATCGAGGCGAGGAGCTCTTCCATCGTCTCGATCTCGGCGGCTTGCGTGTCCACGATGGTCTGCGCCATCTCGACCGCGCCGGCGTCCTGACCGTCCTCGACCTGGGCCTGCGCCATCTCGACGGCGCCCTCGTGGTGCACGATCATCTGCTCCAGGAACAGCCGGTCCGCGGCGGGGCCGGTGGCGGCGGCGAGCGCCTGGAGGTCCTCGTCGGACATCATGCCGTCCATCCCCGCGTGGCCCCCGTGGTCGCCGGTGGGCTCGGCGCCCCAGGTGTCGAGCCAACCGGTGAGCGTCTCGATCTCGGGGGCCTGAGCCGCCTTGACCTGGCCGGCCAGCTCGGCGACCCGCGGGTCGGCGTCGGGCCGGGCCAGGACGGCGTCCGCCATCTCGATCGCCTGCTCGTGGTGCGGGATCATCATCTGCGCGAACATCACGTCCGCGTCGCCGTGCCCGGCGTGCTCGCCGGCCGCGGTGTCCTGGCCGGGTTCCGCGGAACCCGAGCAGCCCGTGAGGGCCAGGGCGGCGGACAGGGCGATCGCGGGCAGAAGGGTGCGCTTCATGGGGTCTTCCTCTGGTTTCGTCTCGGGGTAGCACTCACTGGCGCGACGGCGCTGGGGCGCGGTCACGCTCTCGGGTCGGCGCGGGTGCGCGCCGGGCCCGGGTCTACGTCCGGGAGATGCAGAGGTCGTGCAAGGAGGGTGCCGCGACGACGCGGAGGCCGGCGAACGCCGGAGCCAGGGACGCCACGAGCTGGAGCGGGGCCCGCCACAGCAGCCGCCGCGCTGGCGCGACCAGCGCGAGGAGCGCGACGAGGATCATGAGGCACATCGCCATCGCGGCGTCGTGCCCGCCGCAGCCCGCGCAGCAGGAGCCGTCGTCGCCGGGCGCGTGGCCGTCGGTCGCGGGGGCCTGGAGCAGGACGGGTCCGGTGCCGGTCTGCGCCGAGCTGGTCTGCGCCGACACGACTGCGGTGTCCTCGTGCGGCACCGCGTGCCCGTGGGAGGTCGGCGAGCCGCTCATCGAGTGCATCGTGACGACGCCGATGATCACGGTGAGGATCGCCAGTGCTCCGACCAGGCCCTGCCGAGGGCCGGCGAGGGCCGAGCGGAGGACCGAGAGCACGCGCACGCAGGGAGGCTACCCGATCTCCGCGGGCGACGGCGCACGTCAGCAGGCGCCGCCGGGCTCGGCCGTCGGGCCTTGACGTGCCTCGCCGTCGGGCGACGGGCTCAGGTGGTCGAGCCGGACGTCGTCGGTCGCGGGCACCGAGACCACGCCGGCGTCCTCCGCCGACCAGGCGCGCGGGATCAGCACGTACTGGCCGCCGGAGGCGGCCATGAGGACCAGGCCGTCGTACCGGTAGCGGAACCCGTCCGGTCCCGACGGGCACGCCGCCGCGGTGACACCAGGGCCGAAGATCTGCAGGTCCACGGTGCTGCGCACCACGACGGACGAGTCCTTGGGCAGGCCGTCCGCGAACTCCTCGGCTCGTGCGTAGCCCACCGCCGCGGAGTAGTCCGCCACCGCCCAGAACAGCGCCACCGCCACCAGCGCGAACATCGCGCCCCACTCGGCGAGCCGCGCCGTCTGCGACGGCGGGACCCAGGACTTGTCGTCGCGGCGGCGCACTGCGCGCCGGCGGCGCACCGCCAGGCCGAGCAGCAGCACCCCGCCGGCCAGGCAGAGGGGGGCCACCCACGACGGCACCCAGTCGGCGAGCCCCGTCCTGGGTCGGAACGCCTGGACGAGCCCGAACAGGGTCAGGACCGCCCCGACGGGGCCCGCCACCCGCACGATCCAGCGGTCGACGTCGGGCCGGGCGCCCCCGGCGCGGGACCCGCCCCTGACCCACAGCGCCACGAGCACGCCCGTGGCCACCACCGCGAGCGGGATGAGGAGCCCGTCCTGCGCGAGGTAGAGGTAGTCGGTCGTGGTCAGCCCCAGGGACGAGACGTCCACGCCGAAGTACTCGAAGAAGAACGTGATCTGCTTGCGGCCGAAGAAGTACAGCAGCGCGGTGACCAGGGTGACGGGCGCGATGACCTCCGTGGCGACGCGCACGATCCGGCCGATGTCCCGGCCGACGTCGGCCGGCGCGTCCTCGTCGGGCACGGTTCTCTCCCGACCGCTCATCCCCGGCTACCCCTGGCTGCCCTCGGCGGGGCTCTCGTCGGTGCCGGTCGGCTCGTCGGTGCTGCCGTCGGTGGTGTCCTCGGACGGGTCGACGTCGGTGCCGTTCTCGCCGTCCGTGCCGTTCCCGCCGTCCGCACACTCGTTGGGGTCCCCGAACAGCGTCAGCGTCTCGCCGACCTCGATCTGCTCGCCGAACGCCGGCTCGGAACCGGAGTAGTTGCAGTCGCGCACGGCGGGATCGAAGGTGATCTCGACGCACAGGTCCCCTCCCGGACACTGGCCCGCCAGCACGTCCGCCGCGAGGTCGGCGATCTCGGACACGGTCTGGTCGCCGCCGGCCCGGTCCAGCGGGCTGCCGAGGCGGATCGGCGAGGGTTGCGCCCCACCGCCACCGCCACCGCCACCGTCGTCATCGCCACCGCCGCCGTTCCCGCCGCCACCACCACCGCCGTCGTCATCGGTGGTGTCGGTCTGCTCGGTGTCGTCGCCGGTGTCGTCGCCGCCCCAGGTGCAGGCTGCCCCTGCCGGGAGCACGAGCGCCGCGAGCAGGGCCAGCGGTGCGAGCCTCCGCCACACCGCACGTCGTGTTGTCTGGTGTCTCATCAGGCGCACCTCCTCGTCCGCCTACCCGGAGGGAGTCGCGGGGGAGACGACGTGATACGGACCCGCCGCCGATGAGTTCCGCCGCGCCCCGCCGTCAGCCACGTAGCACCGACCCCACGAAAGGAACTCACCATGGTCACCACGCTGCGCAGCTTCAGCGGCTTCTCGGTGGACGACGTCGACGCCGCCCTCCGCTTCTACCGGGACACCCTCGGCCTGCCCGCACGCACCAACGACATGGGCGGCCTCCAGATCGAGCTGACCGAGGGCTCGTCGGTGTTCGTCTACCCCAAGGGCAAGGACCACACCCCGGCGTCGTACACCGTGCTCAACCTCGTCGTGCCGGACATCGACAAGGCGGTCACCGAGCTGGAGGCGGCCGGGGTGAGCCTGCTGCGCTACCCCGGGTTCGACCAGGACGAACGCGGTGTGGCCCGCAGCACCGACCCCGCCCAGGGGCCGACGATCGGCTGGATCACCGACCCGGCGGGCAACGTCATCGCACTCATCCAGGACTGACGACCCGGAGTGCCGGCGCTGTCCGCGGCCGCGCGTTTATCACCCGGGTAAGTCGGCCGCGGGGCCGATCCTGGACTGCGGGCGCGGCCCGGTCGACGGATGCTGGCTGAGGCGGGGCCGGCGGCGGCCCCGAGGGGCACGCCTTGCCGAGGCGGCCCACCGGACGGCGAACGGAGACGGAAACGTGCCGAAGATTGTCACTGATGACGGCGTCGAGATCTTCTACAAGGACTGGGGGACCGGGCAGCCCATCGTCTTCAGCCACGGCTGGCCCCTGTCGGCCGACGACTGGGACGCCCAGCTGCTGTTCTTCCTGCACCAGGGCTACCGGGTCATCGCCCACGACCGCCGTGGGCACGGCCGGTCCACGCAGGTGGCGGACGGCCACGACATGGACCACTACGCGGACGACCTGGCCGCGCTGACCGCCTACCTCGACCTGCACGACGCCGTGCACGTGGGCCACTCCACCGGCGGCGGCGAGGTGGTCCACTACATCGCGCGGCACGGCGAGTCGCGCGTGGCCAAGGCCGCGATCATCGCCGCCGTGCCGCCGCTCATGGTGCAGACCGACGCCAACCCCGGCGGCCTGCCGAAGAGCGTGTTCGACGACCTGCGCGCCCAGCTCGCGGCGAGCCGGTCGGAGTTCTACACGGCGCTGCCCGCCGGCCCGTTCTACGGGTTCAACCGGCCCGGCGTCGAGACGCGCGAGCCGCTGGTGCGCAACTGGTGGCGCCAGGGCATGCAGGGCGGCGCCAAGGCGCACTACGACGGCATCGCGGCGTTCTCGGAGACCGACTTCACCGAGGACCTACGCAAGATCACCGTGCCGGTGCTGGTCATGCACGGCGACGACGACCAGATCGTCCCGTACGCCAACGCGGGCCCGATGTCGGCCGAGCTGCTGCCGAACGGCACGCTGAAGACCTACCCGGGCTTCCCGCACGGCATGCCGACCACGCACGCCGAGGTGATCAACGCCGACCTGCTGGAGTTCATCCGCTCCTGAGCTACCGGCCTGCAGCTACCGGGCTGCCTGCCGCCTGGCCTCGCGCAGGATCTCCTCCTCCGTGCGTCGCGGCGCGTGCCGGGGCAGAGAGCTGTAGCCGAGCCGCATCAGCATCTGCGGCGCCTCGTCGAGCGACAGCACCCGGCGCAGGTCATGGCGGGTCGTCGGGTTCTCCAGCACGGTGGTCGCGAACGACGCGTGGACGAAGTAGGTGATCGCGACCAGCAGCACGTGCTCCAGCGCCTGACCCGCGGCGACCCAGTCCCGGGGGCTGTCGCCGGGCGTGGAGAGCAGGGCCATCGTCGAGTGCTGCTCGAACTGGGCGCTGCCCCTGCTCGCGAGGAACCGCCGGACCGGCGCGCCGTCGTCGACGGCCGCCGGTCCCAGGAGCTCCGCGGGGATGCCGTCGGCGCGGTCCGCGTCCGTGGCGGTCCACGCCAGCTCCTCGCCCCGGGTCGCCGGGTCCTCCGCCGCGAGCGCCTCGGCCCGGCGGACCAGCGTCATCACCTCCGCACGCGCCGGCTCGGACGGCTGGACGGGGCGCAGCTCCGCGCCCTCGTCCCGCGCCGCCTGCCCGATCGCCAGCAGCGCGTCCGTGAACAGCGGCTGGTCGTCGAACGGGACCCGCGACGTCGTGCGCCGCGCGATCGCCACGGCCAGCTCCAGCTCGTCGGTGTTCGGCACCGGGCCCGGTTCGAGCCGCATCGTGGCCACCAGCAGGGGGTCGTCGCGGGCGGGCAGCACGTGGACGGTGGCGCTCAGCGACTCCCGGCGGGCCGCCGTCCGCGCGTTGAACAGGAAGGCCCCGCAGCTGATCAGCATCTCCCGGCCCGACGGGTCCGAGTGGCGCAGCTGCCGCGCAGGGTCCGCCCGCAGAACCACGGTGCGGCCCGTGACCTCCACCCGCCACGGCTGCGTGTTGTGGACGCTCGGGGCGCTGGCGGCGGCCCGCAGGATCCGCTCCACCCGCGAGTCGACGACGTCCATCGACCCAGTCTTCGGGGCGGGTGGTCGCGGGGCACGGGCCAAAGGTCCCGCCGACGTGGGCCGGACGGCCCTGACGCCCGACCGGCCGGGGAACAAGCGTGGAGGTAGAACCAGTCGGGAGGTGGCGACGATGCGCGCACTGGTGGTCTATGAGTCCATGTTCGGCAACACCGAGGCGATCGCGCGGTCGATCGCGGACGGGATCGAGGCGTCGATGCACGCCGACGTCGTCGAGGTGAGCGCGGCACCGGCCACCGTTCCGGCCGACGTCACGATGCTGGTCGTGGGCGGGCCCACCCATGCGTTCGGCATGTCCTGGCCGTCCACGCGGCGCGACGCCGCGGGGCGGGCCACGTCCGTCATCTCGGGCGACCGCGGCATCCGCGAGTGGCTCGGGGCGCTGCCCGGGGTGACGACGAAGACGGTGGCGACGGCGTTCGACACGCGGGCGACCTCGCGGCTGACCGGGTCCGCCGCGCGCGCGGCGAGCCGCCGGCTGGACCGGCTGGGCTTTCCCCTGATCGCCTCGCCCATGAGCTTCCGGGTCACCGACGTCACCGGGCCGCTCGTGGACGGTGAGCTCGACCGCGCCTACGGCTGGGGCAAGGTCCTCGGCTCCGACGTGGTCGTGCAGAAGCCCACGAGGCCGCTCGCCCGGTCGTCGCACCCGCACCTGTATCGGCCCCGGTACCCGCAGGGCCAGCTGGGCGAGGCGTGACCATGACCGCCGACCAGCGGGCCGCCCCGGTCGTCGTCGCCGTCGACGGGAGCGAGCGCAGCGCGGGCGCCGTCGGGTACGCGATCACGGAGGCCCGGATCCGGCGCAGCGGGGTGCGCATGGTCCACGTGGTCCCGGCGCCGCTGCCCGAGAGCGGGCTCTGGCCCGCCGAGGCGGGCGACATCGCCTACCTCGAACGGGCGGGCCGCGGGACCGTGACCCGGGAGGCGGAGGCGGCGCGCGCCGCCGCCCCGGAGGTGGACATCGAGCCGGTGCTGGCCCTCGGGCCGCGCGTCGCCCAGCTCGTCGCCGCGGGGGCCTCCGGCGGCCTCCTGGTGCTGGGCCGCGAGACGCGGCACGGAGCCGAGCGCCTGGTCGCCCGGGCCACGACCGCCGAGGTCGCGGCGCGCGCCACGGTCCCCGTGGCGGTGGTGCCCGCACAGTGGCGGGACAGCGGGCACAACCGGATCGTCGTGGGGATCAAGACGTTCACCAGCGCCGGTGAGCTGCTGACCCGTGCGCTCTCGGTCGCGGCCTGCCGGCACGCGGTCGTGCGGGTCGTGCACGCCGTCGAGGTCCCGGACCTGGCCGCCGACCTGGGCATCGCGGACTCCTACGCCGGCGAGTCGGTCACGGCCGCCACCCGGCTGCTCGAGACGGTCGTGCACGACTGGGCCGTCGTCTACCCGGGCGTGTCCGTCGAGACGTCGGTGCTCCTGGGCCGCCCGGACGAGGTCCTCGTCGAGTCCGCGGCCGACGCCGACGTGCTGATGGTCGCGCGCCACCACCGGGGGCTGGGACACACCGCCCGGCTCGGGCGGACGCCGCGGGCGATCCTCAACGTGTGCGACACCCCGGTCGAGGTGGTCCCGCTGCGCTGGAAGACCTCCGGCGTGCCGATCGTCCTGGAGAGCGACGAGGAGATCCTGAAGACCTGACGCGCCGCCGCGCGGCAAACCTGCGAAGGTGGGGATGCTCAGGACTCAGCGCGGAGGACGGTCACCGATGGACGACTACCTGTGGGTGCTCAAGGACGACGAGCTCGATCTGGTGCGTGAGCTCGAACCCAAGCGGTTGAAGGCGCTCGACGAGGACGACCTGCTCGACCTGCACCGCCGCGTGCGGCGCGCGCGCAACAAGCACGTCAAGAACTACCGCCGCAAGGCGGCCCTGAACGTCAAGGAGGTCGGCGCGCGCGGCAAGGCGGCGCCCAAGGGCGGCAAGTCCCGCTGGCGGGCGGCCGCGTTCGAGGAGGCGCTGTCGATCGTCAGCGAACGGCTGGCGCACGTCGCGCACGTGCAGGCCGAGGCCCTCAAGGACGAGCGGCTCGAACGCGCCAAGGCCGGCAGGTCGTCCGGGCCGGGGCCGAAGGACGGGCCGGGCGGCAAGAAGGTCGGCCCCGGGCGGGCCCGGAGCCACCAGAAGACGACGGGCGGCAAGAAGCGCGACGCCTCGACCAGGGCGCAGGGCGCGCGCCGGCAGGGCAAGCGGGACAGCAAGTAGTCCCGCGGTCAGCGCGGCACGGTGTCCACGGCGCCGTCGCGCCAGCGCACCTCGACGGCGCTCCCGTCCGGCGCGAGCGCCACGGAGCCGACGGCGTCCAGGTCCACCGAGCCGGCGTCGCCCGTCAGCACGACGAGGGCGGCCACGACGTGGCCCGCCGCCGCGGGACCGCCGCCGCGCAGCCACGGGACCACCGAGGCCGCGCCGAACGGGTCGGCACCGGCGCGGCGGTGCGCCCCGGCCAGGTCCAGCCCGCGCAGCCCTCGCAGCACCGACGTCGTCCCGTCGGACCGCGCCACCCGTACCCAGCCGTCCCCGGACTCCGTCCGCAGTTCGCCGTCCTGGTCGGCCGCGAGCGGCCAGCCGCCCACCTGGAACGCCCAGGGTCCCGGGTCGGCGGGCCAGGCGACGTCCGCGTCCAGGTCCGCACCCGCCGCCGGCGCGCCAGGCCCGGGGACGACGGCGGGCGTCCACCACGCCAGGCGGACCTCGTGCGGACCGCGCACCACGCTCGCCGTGGTCACCACCGGCCCACGCCGCACCGCGGCCCAGCCGGCGTGGTCCCCGCCCGGACCCGAGCCCGGCACGTCCAGCCATCGCACCCGCGAGCGCGAGACGGCGACCCGGTCGTCCGCGCGCACCCGCTCGATCCCGTCCCGGTGCGACGGCCGGCCCCCGCCGTCCAGGAGCGCCACGTGCGAGTCCGACGGCGCCGCCAGGTCCTGGGGCGAGAGCTGCGGCGAGACGACGTTCGCGTACCCGACCCGCCGGTAGAACGGGTCGTCGCCGTGCGCCTGCGCCTCCGGCTCCAGCAGCCGGTCCGAGCCGTGGTTGAGCACCCGCACGATCCCGTCCGACGGCGTGCCCGCGACCAGCCACCCCGGCGCGCGCAGCATCGTGACCTGCTCCTGCCGCCACGCCGGCGGCGTCTCGTCCGGCGCCGTCCACACCGGATGGTCCGGCGGCAGGAGCAGACCCGCGAACCCCTTGCTCGCCCAGTACGGTGACGCCCCGCCGGAGTAGAGCTGGCGCAGCCGGTCGTACCGGCCGTGCCAACCGACCGGCAGCAGACCCCGCTCGTCCACGGCACCGCGGTCCAGGAAGTGCCCGGCCACCGCCGACGTCAGCACACCGGTCGCGCCCGGCGACAGCGGCGTCGCGTCCGCCAGGGCCCCGGCCCAGAACGGGGCGAGGACCGCGAACCGGTACGTCACCGACCGGCCCTGCAGCACCGGCGCCCCGCCGGAGCCGACGAGGTGCTGCGCCTGCTCCAGGTAGGCGCGCAGCCGCTCGGCGTGCCGCGGGGCCGGACCACGGCCCTCGATCCGCGCGTGCAGCACCGGGTACAGGTGCCAGGCCCACCCGGCGTACCAGTCGAACGTCTGACGCCGCCCGTCGCGGCCCCGCCCGTCGGAGTACCAGCCGTCGCCCACGTACAGCGCCTCGGCCAGCTCCTCGTTGCGGTCCAGGTCCGCCTGGTCCCACGGCCCGCCCACCGACGCGAGGAACGCCTCGACCACGTTCTGGAACCAGAGCCAGTTGTTGCGGTACCCGCTCGTACCGACCACACCGGCGAGCCAGGCGATGGTGCGCTCGCGGACGCCGTCGGGCAGCCGGTCCCACAGCCACGGCCGTGTCTCGGCCAGCCCCACGGCGATCGACGCCGCCTCGACGACGGCCTGCCGACGCTCGTCGATCCGGGGCCAGCGCTCCGGGCTCGTCGGGTCGGTGCCGTGGCGCAGCCCCTCGGCGTAGCGGTCGAGCAGGCCGTCCGGGTCGGCGCCGTCCTGCCCCCGCACGCGGAACGCCGCCAGGAGGAACGTGCGGGCGAACCCCTCCAGGCCGTCGCTCCAGGCGCCCGAGGCGCTGACCGGACCCGGGAGCGCCAGCAGGGCCTGCCCGGGGGAGGCGTACGGCGCGGTGGCCCGCAGGAGCGTGTCGGCGGTGGCGAGCCAGCGGTCGCGGCTCCAGCGCGGGGCGCGGCCGGGCCGTGGCTCGTGATCGGGCGCGGGGGAGGTGGGCGAGGGGGTCACCCGGGCAGTCTCGCCGCCGTCCAGTCGGGGTTTGTCCGACCGGACAATTTCGGTCACCCGGTGGCTACAGTGTGCGCCGACGACGATGTCGTCGCGGGCGTCGGGGTGGACGTCGGGTGGACGAGGAGGCGACATGCACCTGCCGAGGAGCCGGCACGAGTACCTGCTGCGCGAGGTGGAGCTGCGCGGGAGCGTGCGGTCGGCCGAGGCCGCCGCCCGGCTCGGCGTCTCCGAGGTCACGATCCGGCGCGACATCCGCGAGCTGGAGGCGGCGGGCCGGCTCGGACGGGTGCACGGCGGGGCCATCGCCCTGGGCTCCGAGCGCGGCCCGCGGGCGGCCCGCGCGCTGGTGGGCGTCGTGGTGCCGAGCGTCGTCGCGCACTTCCTGGACACGGTCCGGGGCATGGAGGCGCTCGCGCCGGCGCTCCACGTGCGGCTCGTCCTCGGCGTCTCGCACTACCGGCCCGAGCTGGAGGAGCAGCAGGTCGAGCGGCTCCTCGCGCTGGGCGCGACGGGACTGGTGCTGGCACCCACGACACGGGACCGCAGCCTCGACGACCTCGCCGCGTGGCTCGGCGCCATCCCGGTGCCCCTGGTCCTGGTCGAGCGCCGCATCGACGCGCTGACCAGCCTCAGCGAGCTCGACGTGGCCCGGACCGACCACGCGCACGGCGCGGTGCTCGCCGTCGAGCACCTGGTGCGGCTGGGGCACCGGCGGGTCGGGATCGGCGTCTACGACCGGACGCCCACCGCGCCGCGCGTCCGCGACGGGTACGCCACCGCCGTGTCCCGGCTGGGCCTGGCGCCGGGGCCGGACGTCGCGCTGTCCAAGGGGGACGACGACCCCGCCCGGCTGCGCCGCGAGCTGGCCGACCTGCTGGACCGGTGCGTGGCCACGGGCACCCGCGCCGTGCTGGTGCACACCGACGACCACGCCGCGCGCCTCGTCGAGACCGCCCTGGACCGCGGGATGCGCGTGCCGGAGGACCTCGCGGTGGTGGCCTACGACGACGAGAACGCCGAGCTCGCGGCCGTGCCCCTGACCACCGTGACGACGCCCCGGCGCGAGCTCGGGCGGGAGGCGCTGCAGCTCCTGGCCGACCGCATCGCCCACGGCACCGGGCACCGCCCGCCGCGGCACGTCGAGCTGCTGCCCCGGCTGACGGTGCGGGCGTCGTGCGGCGCCGCGCCACGGCCGTGACCGCTTTTGTCCGTTCGCCCGGTCGTGCGGGCACCGGGTTGCAGGCTGTGCCCGGGTCAGGGCGTCGTCGTCCTGCGAGGACCAGGAGCAAGGAGGCTCACATGTATCTGCACGCGAGGGGTGGCGCCCCGGGGAACGGCCGCGGCCGCCGGAAGGCCGTCCTGGCCGGTGTGGCCGCGGCGGCCGTGCTCGCCCTGGCCGCCTGCTCGTCCGGCGGCGCGGGCTCGGGCGGCGCGGACGGCTCGGGTCAGGACGTGGCACTGACGTTCTCCTGGTGGGGCGACGCCAGCCGGGCCGAACGGTACGAGCAGGCGCTGGAGATCTTCGAGGAGGAGAACCCCGGGATCACGGTCCGGACCAACTACGCGGGCTTCGCCGACTACTGGACCGCGCGCAACACCGAGGCGGCCAGCCGCACCCTGCCCGACGTGCTCCAGATGGACCTCGCCTACCTCACCGAGTACACGGAGTTCGGGCACGTGATCCCGCTGGACGCGTACTTCGGCGACACGATCACGGTCGACACGATCTCCGAGCCGCTGCTGGCCTCGGGGCAGGTGGACGGTCAGACCTACGGGCTGGCCAGCAGCGCGAGCACGCTCGGCACCTTCGTCAACACCGACCTGCTCGACGAGCTCGGCGTCACGGTGCCGAAGGACGGCCTGACGTGGGACGAGTACGACGCCCTGCTCGCCGAGATCTCGGCGGCCGGCGCGGGGCACGACCCGGTCGTCCACGGCTCGGTGGACTACACCCAGTTCTTCTGGCTGTTCCAGATCTGGCTGCAGCAGAACGGCAAGTCGCTGCTGGACGGCGACCAGCTCGGCTTCGACGAGGCCGACCTGGCGACCTGGTGGGACAGGAGCGCCGCGGTCCACGAGCAGGAGGGGTTCCTGCCGGCCAAGCGGCAGGAGCAGCTCTCCGGCGCGGACGCGATCGGCGTGGGCGAGACCGCCGCCGAGATCAGCTGGGACAACTTCCTGGTCCGGTTCAGCGAGGGGCAGGCGAAGCCGAACCTGACGCTGCTGCCCGTGCCCGCGGACGACCTCGAGAACAACAGCGGCATGTTCCTCAAGCCGGGCCTGCAGCTCTCGGTCGCGGCCAACAGCGAGCACCCCGACGAGGCGGCGAAGCTCGTCGACTTCCTGGTGAACGACCCCCGGGTCGGCGAGATCTTCGGCATGTCCCGTGGCGTGCCCGCCTCCGGCGCGACCCTGGAGGGCGTCGAGCTGACCGAGCTCGACCAGCAGATCCTGGACTACGAGAAGCAGCTCGAACCGCACCTCGTGGGCTCGGCCCCGCCGCCCGTGGCCGGGCTGAGCAACCTGGAGACCACCTTCTCGACCACCGCACTGGAGGTCGCCTACGGCACGCTGACCGTCGACGAGGCCGTCGACCGCTGGTTCGCGGAGGCCGCGACGGCGCTCGCCGGGTAGGGCACAGACGCCCCGCGGGGCCGCGCCGGCGACCTTCGGTGCGGCCCCGCGGGCGCGTTGTTACGGTGTCGGGCATGTTCTCGGACAGGAGTCGCCGGCGTGCCGACAAGCGTGTCCGGCCAGGTGACGGCAGCCCGCTCCAGCGGTTCCGGTGGTGGCAGCCGTTCACGCGCTCGCTGTTCCACCTGGACCTGACGGCCGGCGCCGGGGGCCGCGAGACCTGGTCGGTGGACATCCGGCACGGCGGCGACGACAACGGCACGGTCTGGGCCAAGCTCTACCTCGACGGCCGGCTGCAGGCCACGTCGAAGCTGCCGGCCCGCTTCCCGGTGACCGGCGGCGTCATCGAGGTGGTCACCAGCGGCTTCGGCCTCCGCCGCTGCCACTACGTGACCGACGACGGCTACGAGCGCCAGCTCGCCCCGGACGCCGCCTCGGCCGAGGGCCTCCGCGCCCGCCTGGAGCAGGCGCACCCCGTGGCGGGCCGGTCCATCGGGCTGGTCAGCATCGTCGTCCTGGTGATCGGGCTGGTGCTCGGCGTGCCGCAGATCGTCGAGGAGATCTCCCAGATCCCGCCCGTCGCCGAGCGGCTCGGCACCACCTTCACCTCGCCGGTCCGGCTGCCGGCCTGGCTGAACATCACCGTGCTGGTGGCCACCCTGCTGGCCAGCACCGAGCGCGCGCTGCGCCTGCGCTACAACTGGCTGCTCGACGGCGGGCTGTTCGACGGCGACGGCTAGGCGGGTCGACGGCTGGGCGGGTCGACGGCGCGCGGGTGAACTCGCGGTGCCGGGCGTCCGAGCGCACAGTGGACAGTGCCGGCACCGGTCCGTGCCGGCACGCCGGCGGCGAGCGTCGACGACCGACTGACGCAGGGAGGCGTCATGACCTACCAGATCGGCTACCTCGTCGGCAGCCTCGCCAAGGGATCGATCAACCGCACGCTGTCGAGGGCGCTGATCGCCTCGGCGCCCGACGACCTGGCGTTCACCGAGATCCCGATCGGCGACCTGCCGCTGTACAGCTGGGACTTCGACGCCGACTTCCCGCCGGAGGGCCGGGCGTTCAAGGCCGCGATCGAGTCCTCGGACGGGCTGCTGTTCGTCTCCCCGGAGTACAACCGCTCGATCCCGGGCGCGCTGAAGAACGCGATCGACTGGGGCTCGCGGCCCTGGGGCCAGAACTCCTTCGCCCGCAAGCCCACCGGCATCATCGGCGCCTCTCCGGGCGGCATCGGTACAGCCGTCATGCAGTCGTCGATGCGCAGCGTGCTGAGCTTCCTCGACGCGCCGCAGCTCAACGCGCCCGAGGCGTACATCACCTTCGACGCCGCCGACTTCGGCCCGGACGGCACCGTGGTCAACGAGACCACGGCCACCTTCCTGCGGCACTACATGGCGGAGTACTGCGCGTTCGTCCAGCGGGTCCTGGCCGCCAACGCCCCGGGACACATCGGCGACGAGGACCCCGCCTCGACCAAGTAGGAGGCCGTGCTCAGCCCACGGCCTCCGGCGCCGGGCGGACCTCGCGGAGCCACACCTCGCTCTGCGTCACGTGGGCGGCGGCCGCCACCGACGCCGCGACGGGGTCGCGCGCCGTCAGCGCCCGCAGGATCGCGCGGTGCCCGGCGTCGGACACGCGCTTGGTCTCCGGGGTGAGCACCGGGTAGGCGCGCGAGCGGGAGCGCAGCACCGACACGAGCGCGCCGAGCGAGTCGTTGCCGCACAGCCGCACGATGCCCATGTGGAACTCGTGGTCGAGCGCCGACTGCTCGTCCACGTCCTCGCTGGCCTCCAGCCGGTCCAGCAGGTCGCCCAGGCGGGCGAGCGTCGCGTCGTCGCAGCGCGCGGCCGACAGGGCGACGGCGTGCGCCTCCAGCACCCGGCGCAGCTCGTACAGCTCCAGGATCGACTCCAGCGGGAGCAGGCCGACCGTGAGCGATAGCGTCTGGATCATGTCGGCGGCGCGAAGCTCGCCCACGTAGGTGCCGGCGCCGCGGCGCGTCTCGACGACGCCCAGGGCCGAGAGGGTGCGGATCGCCTCGCGGATCGACCCGCGCGAGACGCCGAGCCGCTCGCTCAGCTCGCCCTCGCTCGGCATCCGGTCGCCCGGCTGGAGCGAGCCGTCGGCGATCAGGGTCCGCAGCCCGTGCAGGGCCGTCTCGACTGCGCTCACCTCGTGCATCCCACCAGGATGGCAGGTTCCCGGGAGCGGGGCGGACATTTCGCGCCCGTAAAACCTGTCCTACAGATCTGTGTCATCTGCCGGGAAACTCTGGTGCTGCCGGGTCCGGCCTGCGATGGTTGTCCGACAAATCCCGAGAGAGGTGTTGATGGACCAGACACGCACAGCGCCGGCCCCGGCGCCCGTCCGGCTCGCGTCCGGCGGCCCGGCGCGCGACGCATGGCCGCTGGACGACGCGGTGGTGCACCTCAACCACGGCTCGTTCGGCGCGGTACCCACCGAGGTGCTGCGCCACCAGGACGAGCTGCGCCGCCAGGCGGACCTGAGCCCCGTCGGCTGGTTCCCGCGGGTCGCGGAGCTCGTCGCGGCGGCCCGCCAGGAGGTCGCGCCGTTCGTCGGCGCGCGGCCCGAGGACACGGCGTTCGTGCCCAACGCCTCGGCCGCCGCGACGGTGGTGTTCAACTCCCTGCGCCTGGGACCCGGCGACGAGATCCTCGTGACCGACCACGGCTACGGCGCCATCACCATGGGCGCCCAGCGGCTCGCCCGCCGCTTCGGCGCCCGGGTGCGCACGGTCACGATCCCGCTCGCGGCGAGCGCCGACGACGTCGTCGAACGCTTCCGGGCCGAGCTCAGCGACGCGGTGCGCCTCGTCGTCGTCGACCAGATCACCTCGCCCACCGCCCGCCTGCTCCCGACCGCCCGGATCACCGAGCTCGCCCACGAGCGCGGCGCCCGCGTGCTGGTCGACGGCGCGCACGCCCCGGGCCTCGTGCCCGACGCCGCGGCCGCCGCCGGCGGCGACTGGTGGTTCGGCAACCTGCACAAGTGGCCCTGCGCGCCGCGCGGCTCCGCGCTGCTCGTCACCGCGGCCGCCGACCGCGACGACCTGTGGCCGCTGATCGACTCGTGGGGCGCCGAGGAGCCCTACCCGGGGCGGTTCGACTCGCAGGGCACCCTCGACGCGACCAGCTACCTCGCCTCGGGCCGCGCGATCGAGTTCGTCGAGCGCGAGCACGGCTGGGCGCGGGCGCGCGAGACGATGACGGCGCTCGCGGACCACGGCGCCGCCGTCATCGGCGCGGCCCTGCAGCCCCACGTGGACGCCCCGGTGGCCACCGACGTGGGCATGCCCGTGGTCTCCATGCGCCTGCTCCGGCTGCCCGACGGGCTGGGCCGGGACCGCCTGGACTCCGACGAGCTGCGCCTGCGCCTGCTCGACCTGGCCGGCGTCGAGTCGGCCTTCACGAGCATCGGTGGCGTCGGCTACCTGCGCCTGTCCGTGCACCTGTACACGGAGCAGCGCGACTTCGACGCGTTCGTCGAGCGCGCCGTGCCCCAGATCCTGGCGTTCGCCGACGAACGCCGGGGCAACTCATCACCCGACCGACAAGAAGGAGAGGTGCGCGCATGAACCGCACCCGAGCTGCCGTCACCGCGAGCCTGGCCGCCACCGGCCTCCTCGCCCTCACCGCGTGTTCCGGCGGCGGGTCCGCCGGGGACGGGACCGTCCGCCTGCAGATGGTCGAGAGCCTGACCAACCCGGCGCGGACCGCCCTGATCCGCGAGCTGCTGGACGAGTTCGAGGCGGACAACCCCGGGGTCACCGTCGACCTCGTGTCCCCGCCCACCGACCAGGCCGACCAGAAGCTCCAGCAGATGCTCCAGTCGGGCCGGGGCGTCGACGTCCTGGAGGTGCGCGACAGCACCGTCGGCGCCTTCAGCAACAACGGCTGGCTCCACGACCTGTCCGACGACGCCACGGCGTGGGCGGGCTGGGACGACCTGACCGACAACGCGCAGGCTGTCACCGCGGAGGACGGCGCCCGCTACTACGTGCCGTACGGCTTCTACGGGCTGTCGCTGTTCTACCGCACCGACCTGGTCGAGGACGCGGGCTTCGACGGGCCGCCGGCGTCGTGGGAGGAGCTCCTGGAGCAGGCCTCGGCGATCCAGGACCCGGGCAAGAACACCTACGGCTACGCGTTCCGCGGCGGCCAGAACGGGTTCAGCAACGTGGTGGCCGCCGTCGAGGCGTACACGATCGACGACCTCGACGTGGAGAACGCCTACCTGCTCGCGGACGGGTCGACCATCTTCTCGGCGCCCGAGGCGCAGGACGCCGTCGACACCTACTTCTCCCTGTTCGAGGAGGCGGCTCCGCCGTCGGCCGTCTCGTGGGGCTACCCCGAGATGGTGGAGGGCTTCACCAACGGGTCCACCGCGTTCCTGCTGCAGGACCCCGAGGTCATCGCCACCGTGTCGCAGTCGACGACGATCACGCAGGACCAGTGGTCCACGGCCCCGCTGCTGACCGGCCCCACGGGCAAGGCGGCGCAGCCGCTCGCGACGGCGGGCTGGGGCGTTGCCGAGGCGAGCGAGCACCGGGACGAGGCGACCGACCTCGTCGAGTTCCTCTCGGGCGCGGAGCCCGCGACCCGGTTCGCCCAGGAGAACAGCCTCGTGCCGATCATCGACGGCGCGGGGGAGGACCCGTTCTACGCCGAGGGGCCGTGGGCGAGCTACGTCGCCATGACCGAGGACCCCGAGACGTACGTGAACGTGGTGCAGCCGCGCGGCGTGAGCTGGTGGACCGAGTGGGAGCAGAAGGCGGACCAGGACGTCCAGGCGGTGCTGCTCGGCAGCATGACGACGAGCGAGCTGCTCGACGAGTGGGACACGTTCTGGACCGAGAAGTACGCCGCGGAGCAGTGACGTGACCGCCACCGCCGTCCGGCCCGCGCGGGCGCAGGCCC
>NZ_JBHWZO010000133.1:0-17181 GCF_042728455.1 Promicromonospora sp. NPDC060204 | reverse complement strand
CATCGAGACCGGTCCAGCGTGGGACCGGTCTCGATGCAGGCGACCGAACTCGGCACGGCCCCGGGGAGGACCCACCTGCTGGACACGTCCCGTTCACCTGGGCGTACCGGACCTTTCGTGGGGCAGACATCGCCTCCTCCTAGGTTGACGAGCGTCCTACCCCCCTTTTCGGACCGGAGAGCCTCCGATGACGATCGCCCCTGAGAACCGCCCGCTGCTGACGGTGCACACGCATGCGCGTGGCAAGCGCAGCCCCGTCACCTGTCGCCTCAAGTGCAATGACGCGTGCCTTCACCCCGCGCCGAACGAGAGCGCCAACGAGTACTTCAAGGACGTCGTGAGCTCGGTGCTGTCGCGCCGCGCGATGCTCGGCACGCTGGCCGTCGCGGCCGGCGCCGTGGTGATCGGCGCGCAGGGCACGACCGCGCCGTCGGCGGCCGCCGCTACGCTGCCCGAGGGCCGTTTCCCCGGGACCGGCCACGGCCAGGGTCTCGCCTTCGGCGCCGTCGACCCGCAGCCCGTCGACGTCGACGCGCTGGTGGTCCCCGAGGGCTACACCTGGGACCCGATCATCCGCTGGGGCGACCCGATCCTGCCGGGCGGCCGCACCTTCGACCCGAACAACCAGTCGCCGGAGCAGCAGGCCAAGCAGTTCGGCTACAACTGCGACTACCTCGACATCCTGCCGATCACGCCCGGCGAGAAGCACCGCGGGACGCGCGGCATCCTGGTCTCCAACCTGGAGTACACCAACGCCGAGATCATGTTCCCGCCCACGGAGAAGTACTGGGACGTCGCCGCGGACGGCAGCCGCACCAAGAACGCGTACTCCCGCGCGATCGAGCGGGCGGCGCACGGCATGGCCGTCGTCGAGGTGCGCCGCCGCGCCACGGGCAAGCCGTGGGACTACCAGCGCATCAGCGTGCTGAACCGCCGCATCCACCTGGGCACCGAGTTCGTGCTCGACGGCCCGGCCGCCGGCTCGGACCTGCTCAAGACCGCCGCGGACCGCACCGGCCGGCGCGTGCTGGGCACCATGAACAACTGCGCCGGCGGCACCACGCCGTGGGGCACCGTCCTGTCGGGCGAGGAGAACTTCAACGGCTACTTCGTGGCCGCCGGGGTCAACCCGACCGCCGACGCCCGCTACGGCATCGGTGCCTCCACCAGCTACGGCTGGGAGGCCGACGAGCCGCGCTTCGCGCAGTCCGCGGGCTACGAGAACGAGTCCAACCGCTTCGGCTGGATCGTCGAGCTCGACCCGTACGACCCGACCGCCAAGCCGGTCAAGCACACCGCGATGGGCCGCTTCAAGCACGAGGGCGCCAACGTCACGCTGTCGAGCAAGGGCCACGCCGTCGCGTACATGGGCGACGACCAGGCGTTCGACTACGTCTACAAGTTCGTCTCCAAGGACCGCGTGGCGAAGGGCGACTCCCGCGGGGCGCGCGCCCACAACAAGACGCTCCTGTCCGAGGGCGACCTGTTCGTCGCGAAGTTCACCGGCGACTCGCCGGCCGCCCAGATCGACGGCTCGGGCGCGGTCCCGGCCGACGGCGCGTTCGACGGCACCGGCGAGTGGCTCCCGCTCGTGAAGGACGGCCGCAGCAAGGTTCCGGGCATGTCGGTCGAGGAGGTGCTGATCTACACGCGCCTCGCGGCGGACAAGGTCGGCGCCACCAAGATGGACCGCCCCGAGGACGTCGAGATCAGCCCCGTCACGGGCCGCATCTACGTGGCGTGCACCAACAACTCGGGCCGCACCCCGGGCAACGCGACCGAGGGCGCCACGGAGGCCAACCCGCGCACCCACAAGGTCGTCGGCGGTGTGACCACCAACGGCAACCGCGACGGCCACGTGGTCGAGATCATCCCGTCGGGCGACCAGACCTCCACGCGGTTCACGTGGAACCTGCTGCTCGTGGCCGGCGACCCCGCCGTCGAGGGCACGTACTTCTCGGGCTACCCGAAGGACCGGGTCTCGCCCATCTCGTGCCCCGACAACCTCGCGTTCGACGCCGAGGGCAACCTCTGGATCTCGACGGACGGCCAGCCCAGCTCGTCGGCGATCGCCCGGTGCGACGGCCTGTTCAAGGTGCCGGTCGCGGGCCGCGAGCGCGGCCACGTCCAGCAGTTCCTCTCGGTGCCCGCGGGCGCGGAGACCTGCGGGCCGCTGGTCGACTCCCGCGACGGCATGGTCTACGTGAACGTCCAGCACCCGGGCGAGAACGGCTCGTTCGAGGCGCCGGACTCGTACTTCCCGGACTACGTCGCGGCGGGCGCCACCGTCGAGACCGGCGACTTCCGCGGCCCGCGCCCCACGGTGGTCCAGGTCTACCGCGACCGCCACTGACCCGACCCACTGACCCGACCCGTTGAGTGCGGGGTATTTGCGCTTCCAGCCCGTCCGGGAGCGCAAATACCCCGCACTCAACATTTGTGGGCGGGTAACGGTTCGACATCTTGCCGGTCGGTATGTGCCCTGGTCGCGCTAGGTTGCGGTCGTGTCGTACACCGAGCCGTGGCTGAGCATCGTCGAGGACGCCCGCAACTACCCGTCCCCCCACAACTCGCAGCCCATCAAGCTGCGGCCCGTGGACGAGGCCACCGCCGAGCTGTACTACGACCTCGACCTCGGGCTGCCCGCCGAGTCGTTCGGCATCCCGTTCGGGCACGTCTGCGCCGGCGTCTTCCTGGAGTCGCTCCGCACGGTCGCCGAGGGGCTCGGGTACGGGGTCGAGGAGAGCCTCGACCACGGCGACATGGACTTCGGCGGCACCGACCGCCTGCACCACCTGGGCACGCTGCGGCTGGTCCTGCGCCCCGTGTCCGACGCCGCCCGCGCCCGGCTCGCGCGGTTCCGGTCCCGCCAGACGTCGCGCCGTCCGTACGACGCCCGGCTCGTGCCCGACGACGTCGTGGCCGCCGCGACCGCCGTCGCCGGCGAGGCCGGGCACACGTTCCGTACCACCGCCGAGCCGGGCACGGTGCGCCGGCTGGTGCACATCAACCAGGCCACGCTGTTCTCCGACCTGCGCAACGACGCCGTCTACGAGGAGATCATGACCTGGCTGCGCTTCAGCAAGGACGACGCCCGTACCCGGGCCGACGGCCTGAGCGCCGAGGCCATGCTGATGCCCGGCGGTCTGCTGAAGTTCGCCATGGGCCACCGCGGCCTGTGGGACGCGCCGGTCGTCGGCGGGGCGATCCGCGCGATGTACCTGAACACCATGCGCGGGGTGCGGCAGCTCGGCTGGCTGGAGGGCCCGTTCGCGCGGCCGGCCGACCACGTCGAGGCGGGCCGCACCTTCATGCGCCTCTGGCTGGAGCTCACCGCCCACGGCGTGCGCCTGCACCCGTTCGGCACGGTGATCACCAACCCCGGCTCGCACGAGGCCTTCGCCCGGGAGGTGGCCGCCGACGAGGGCGGCGACCGCATGGCCTGGATGCTGTTCCGGTTCGGGTACAGCAAGACCCCGCCGGTGGCGCACCGCCGTCCGGCCACCTCGATGCTGATCGGAGCGACCGCATGAGGCGCCTGCTCGCCTTCTCCCTCGTCGGCCTGGTGGACGCCGTCGTGCGCCCCCTGACGTACAGCGTGCACACGCACAAGCTGCTGCTCGGGCCGGGCATCGAGCCGCTGCGCTGGTGGCTCGGCCGGCTGCGCGCCTGGCGCACCTTCGACCTCGCGGCGCGCGAGGTGCCCGCCTACCGCGCGTTCCTCGCCGAGCACGGCCGCGACAGCCGGCTGCGCCACACGGGCTCGCTGGCCGAGACGTTCCGGGGGATCCCGGAGATGGACAAGGAGTCCTACGTCAAGCGGTGGAGCATCCCCGAGCGCTGCATCGGGGGAGCGCTGCCGCGGCGCGGCGTCGTCGTCGACGAGTCCTCCGGGAGCTCCGGGACGCCCACGAGCTGGGTACGCGGCCACGAGGAGCGCGCGGCCACCCGCCAGCTCCTCCAGGTCGGCTTCGCGCGGACGGCGTCGTCCCTGCGCAAGAAGCCGTTCGTGCTCAACGCGTTCTCGCTCGGGGCGTGGGCCACCGGGATGAACGTCACGGCCTCGCTCACCGAGGTCACGATGATCAAGTCCTGCGGGCCCGACAAGGACAAGATCATCGCCACGATGCAGGAGTTCGGGACCGACTACACGTACATCATCACGAGCTACCCGCCGTTCCTGAAGTCCCTGTTCGAGGACGACCGGCTGGACTGGACGCAGTACGACATCGTCGCGGCGTTCGGCGGCGAGGGCATCAGCGAGAACATGCGCTCGCACATCCTGAAGTACGCCCACAGCGTCTTCGGCTCCTACGGGGCCAGCGACCTGGAGATCAACCTCAGCATCGAGACCGACTTCACGGTCGCCCTGCGCCGGGCCATCAGCGCGGACCCGCGCCTGTCCGAGCGGCTGACGCGGACCGGCGAGTACGGCGTGCTGCCGATGATCTTCCAGTTCAACCCGTTCGACTACCTGCTGGAGACCAACGACGACGGCGAGCTCGTCGTCACCATCGCCCGCGACCGGAACATCAACCCCCGCGTGCGCTACAACATCCACGACCGCGGCCACGTGACGCGCGTGCGCGACGTCCTGCCGGTGCTCAAGGAGCTCGGCCACCACGAGGTCGTGGCCGAGAAGTTCCTCGACCTGCCGCTGCTGTTCCACTACGGGCGCTCCGACCTGTCCGTCGACTACAACGGCGCCGTCATCGGGCCGGACGCGCTGCGCGACGTGGTGCACAGCGACCCCGAGCTGCTGGAGGCGGTCGAGAACCACCGCCTGATCAGCTACGAGGACGACCGCGGCGACCGGCAGCTCCACATCGCGCTCCAGCTCGGCGCGACCGCGACCGAGGCGGGCACCCTGGACCAGGACCGGCTTCGCGTCTTCGTCGTCGACGAGCTGCGGCGCCGCAACGGGGACTTCAACAACGGCGTCCGCACCGCGCCGGACGGCACGCTGCCCACCATCGCGTTCTACGCCCACCGCACCGGACCGTTCGCCACGGACAGCGGCAAGCTCAAGAACGAGTACGTCTGGCAGCTCCCCGCGGGCGCCCTGGACCGGTGGGAGACGGACCTGACCCACGTGTTCCCCCGGGAGTGAGCATCGCGCGGCTCACACCCCGGGAAGCGTTCCCGGCCCGGATGCGTTCGTAGACTTGATGATCGTGACCACTCCGCCCCCTGGCCCGGTGCGCACGCCCCTGACGGCGAGCGGCGCCCACGGCGAGCCCACCCGCGAGCCCGACGGGGCGTACCTCGACCACGCCGCGACCACGCCGATGTCGGCCGCGGCGCTCGCGGCGTACGTCGCGGAGGCGCAGCGCACGGGCAACGCGTCGTCCCTGCACTCGGCGGGCCGCACGTCGCGGCGCGCCGTCGAGGAAGCGCGGGAGACGCTGGCGAAGGCCCTGGGCGCGCGGCCCAGCGAGGTCATCTTCACGTCGGGCGGCACCGAGTCGGACAACCTGGCGATCAAGGGCATCTTCTGGGGGCGCCGGGCGCAGGACACGCGCCGCACCCGCGTGCTCGTCTCCGCCGTCGAGCACCACGCGGTGCTCGACCCCGCGTTCTGGCTGGCGGGCCACGCGGGCGCGGAGATCGTGCTGCTGCCCGTCGACGCCGAGGGCCGGCTCGACCTGGACGCCCTGCGCGCCGAGCTCGCCGCCCACGCCGCCGAGACGGCGCTGATCAGCGTCATGTGGGCCAACAACGAGGTGGGCACCCTCCAGCCGGTCCGCGACGTGGTGCGCGCCGCGCGCCCCTACGGCATCCCCGTGCACACCGACGCCGTGCAGGCGGTCGGCCAGTCCCCGGTGGACTTCGCGGAGTCCGGCGTGGACGCCATGACCGTCTCCGCCCACAAGCTGGGCGGCCCCGTCGGCGTGGGCGCGCTGCTCGCCCGCCGGGACCTCGCGCTCGACGCCGTGCTGCACGGCGGCGGCCAGGAGCGCGGCGTGCGCTCGGGCACGCTCGACGCCGCCTCGATCGCGGCCTTCGGGGTCGCCGCGCGCCACGCCGTCGAGTGCCTGCCCCAGCGGGCCGCGCGCCTGCGCGCGCTGCGCGACGCGCTCGTCGCCCGGGTGAGCGTCGCCGCGCCGTCCGCGGTGCTGCGCGGCCCGGACCCGGCGTCGGGCGACCGGCTTCCCGGGAACGCGCACTTCACGTTCCCCGGCGCCGAGGGCGACTCGCTGCTCTACCTGCTGGACTCCGCGGGCGTGCAGGCGTCCACCGGCTCGGCCTGCCAGGCGGGCGTGCCGCAGCCGTCGCACGTGCTGCTCGCGATGGGCGTGCCCGAGGCCGAGGCCCGCGGTGCCCTGCGCTTCACGCTCGGGGCGACGTCCACCGAGTCCGACGTCGACCGCCTCGTGGCCGCGCTGCCGCAGGTCGTCGCCCGGGCGCAGGCCGCCGGCCTGGTGTCGGGCCGCGCGCTGGGCGGTGCGTCGTGAGGGTGCTGGCCGCCATGTCGGGCGGCGTGGACTCCGCGGTCGCGGCCGCGCTCGCCGTCGAGGCGGGGCACGACGTCGTGGGCGTGCACATGGCGCTGTCCCGCAACCGCGACCAGTTCCGCACGGGCTCGCGTGGCTGCTGCTCCATCGAGGACGCCGGTGATGCCCGCCGGGCCGCCGACGTGCTCGGCATCCCGTACTACGTGTGGGACCTGTCCGAGCGGTTCGAGGACACGGTCGTGGCCGACTTCCTGTCGGAGTACGAGGCCGGCCGCACCCCCAACCCGTGCGTGCGCTGCAACGAGCACATCAAGTTCGAGGCCCTGCTCGACAAGGCGACGGCCCTCGGGTTCGACGCCGTCGCGACGGGCCACTACGCGCAGATCGTCACCCGGGAGGTCGCGGCGTCGGGCACGGAGGCGGACGGCGGCGCGCGCACCGTGCGCGAGCTGCACCGCTCGCCGAACGATGCCAAGGACCAGTCCTACGTGCTGGCCGTCGCCGGCCCGGAGCGGCTGGCGCGGGCGATGTTCCCGCTGGGCGGGTTCGCGTCCAAGGACGAGGTGCGGGCCGAAGCCGCGCGCCGCGGCCTGTCGGTCTCCGCGAAGCCCGACTCCTACGACATCTGCTTCGTGGCCGACGGCGACACCCGCGGCTTCCTCCAGTCCCGCCTGGGGTCGCGCCCGGGCGAGGTGGTGGACGTCGACGGCGCGGTGGTGGGCGAGCACGACGGCGCCTACGCGTTCACGGTGGGCCAGCGGCGCGGGCTGGCCCTCGGCCGCCCAGCCGCGGACGGGAAGGCGCGGTACGTCGTGGACGTGCAGCCCGCGACGAACACCGTGGTCGTGGGGCCGGCGGAGCTGCTGAGCGTGGACCGGATCGCGGGGGAGAAGGCCCTGTGGTTCGACGGCGTGCTGGAGCACGAGCCGGACGGGTGGTTCGACGCCGAGGTGCAGGTGCGCGCGCACGGGGCGCCGGTCCCGGCGCGGGTGCGCGCGGTCGAGGGCGGGGCGGGCACGTTTGGTCCGGACGGCTCCGGCCCGGACGTGTCCGGCACGGACGGCTCCGGGCCGGCGCTGGAGGTCGAGCTGACCGGCACGCCCCTGCGCGGGGTCGCGGCCGGCCAGTCGGTCGTGGTCTACCGCGGCACACGAGTGCTGGGTCAGGCGACCGTCTCGCGCGCCTGGCGGGCTGCCGCCGCTCGATAGCAGGCGGGCCGTCGTCCGGGAGGTACCCGGCACGGCGTCTCGTCCGGGAGAATCGGCACCACGGCGGACGGCGGCGCGGCGACGCGCCCCGGCCGCGGCCCGGCGTCGGACGACGCGGGGACCACCCCTGAACGAGGAGAGCCGATGACTGCGGTGAGCGGGCACGGGCCCTGGCCCGGCGGCGAGCGCGACGTGCTCGAGGCGCAGCTGACGGCGCTGGGCGAGCTCGCGGAGCTCCCGACCGGCGTCGACGCGGTGCCGTTCCTGACGCAGCTCACGCAGCGCGGCCCGGGCGCGGACCCGCTGGGGCACACGGCGTCGCTCCTGACCGAGATGCCCGTCGAGCTCGGCCCGCACGGCTGGAAGCTCACGGAGCGCCCCGGCGCGGACGCGCGGCGTGCGGAGGGGTTCTGGCGCGAGGACCTCGGCGCGCTCGCCATCGCGGCGCACGGCTACACCGGAGCGTTCACGGTCGAGGTGCTGGGGCCGTGGACGCTGGCGGCCCAGCTCTGGTCGGCCCGCGGGGACCGCGTCCTGGCGGACACCGGGGCCCGCGCCGACCTGGCGCTCGGGCTCGCCGACGGTCTGCGCACGCTGGTGTCCGACATCGTGTCCCAGGTGCCCGGCGCCGAGGTGACGGTGCAGCTCGCGGAACCGCTGCTCGGCCAGGTGCACGCGGGCGTGCTGCCGACGTTCTCCGGGTTCTCGCGCCTGCGGGCCGTGGCGGGGCCCGAGATCGTGGGCGGGCTGGAGCCGGTGCTCGCGGCGGTGCGCGACGTCGGCGCCCGCTCCGTGGTGCACCTCGGCAGCACCTGGGTGGGGGTGCCGCCGGTCGTGCTCGCCGGGGCGGACGCGCTGGGGCTCGACCTGGCCGACGTCGGCCCGGGCGGCTGGAACGAGAAGGCCTGGGAGCTGATCGCGCGCGCCGTCGAGCGGGGCACCGGGTTGTGGGCGGGGCTGCCGCCCGCGCAGGTCTCGCAGTGCGCGGGTCCGGCGCTCGGCGAGCTCGCCGACATGGTCGGGGTGCCGTGGCGGCGTATCGGTCTGCCCGCCGCGCAGCTCGCCGACGTCACGCTGCTGGCCGCCCCGCGCCGGCAGCTCGGCTCGACGGACGCGCACCGCACGGAGCTGGCCAACCTGGGCCGCGTCGCGGAGGCCCTGGCAGAAAAAGCCGAGGCCTGACCGCCCCACCACCACCCCGCTGACCAGCTCTCCGCCGACCACCCGACTGACTCGCCCCGCCAATTCGCCGAGTCAGCCATCTGGTCGGACCACCCACCTGACTCGCCAACGGGCGGATGCCGAGTCAGTCGGTTGGTCCGACCAGCTGGCTGACTCGGCGAGGTGAGGATGCCGAGTCAGCTGGGTGGTTTGTGGCCGATGTCGTCGGGTTATCCACAGGTTGATCATTGGTGATCATCATTGCTGGCGAAAGACCGCAATGATGAGTCGGTGAAGCTGTCTGCTGAACTCACCCAGTCCCTGGAGCGCATCGCCCGCTGGCAGCGAGCCCAGCGCGACGGGACCGACCCGACCTCACGCCTGTTCTCGGCGGACCGTGCGGAGGCCCCGGCCGTTCCCGAGGCGCTGCCCTTCCGGCGCGAGGAGCGCAGGGTGCTGGCCGAGGACGCCCGGGCGGGCCGGATCGAACGACTGCGGCGCGGCGTCTACCTGCCTCCGCACGTCCCGACCGGACGTACCGCTCCTGATCGCGAGACCACGGCGCTGCGCCGGGTCCGCGGGGTGGTCGAGGCCTCGGACACGAACCTGTGCTTCAGCCACACGACGGCGGCCCTGCTGCACGGGTGCTGGCTCTTCGACGTCCCCGACACGGTGCACGTCACCTACGCCGGCAAACCGCACATCGCCCGAGCGAAGGCCGATGACGTGCGCAAGCACTGGAAGAAGCTGGACCAGCGCCACCGGACCGTCGTCGGGCAGGTCCCCGTGACGACGCTCGAGCGGACCGTCACCGACTGCGCCCGCTTCCTGCGCTTCGAGAGCGGGCTGGTGCTGGCGACGTCCGCGTTCCGCCGCGGAGCCGACCCGGCCATGGTCGGCGAGCTCCTCCGCACGTCGGTCGGCGCGCGGGGCATCGTGACGGCGCGGGCGGTCGTCGAGGCCGTCGACCCCGGGTGCGGATCGCCCGGCGAGGTGCTGGTCCACCAGGCGGCCCGGCGGCTCCGCCCCCAGGGGTTGGCGACACAGATCCCCGTGCCGACGCGGCGTGGCGTCTGCTGGGTGGACTCCGGATGGACCGATCTCAAGATCGGCTTCGAGTTCAACGGGGCGGTGAAGTACTCCGGCGGGGAGTTCGGCGACCCGGAGGTCCGGAGGAGCGAGCAGTCGGCGCGCACCCAGGCGCTCGCGGAGGCCGGATGGTGGATGGTCGACCTCGCGTGGCCGGACGCGATCGACCCGGAGGCCCTCGACGTCACTCTCCGCCGGTCGCTGGTCGACGGCCGACGTCGACACATCCCGTAACCAGCCCACTGACTCGCCATGCTCGATCTGCCGAGTCAGCCGGGTGGTCCGACCAACCCGCTGACTCGGCGAACGCTGACGGGGGAGTCAGTCGGACAGGCGGTTCCACAGGAACGTCCAGTGCGTCGCCGCCATGTACGCCGCCTGCGCGTTGTCGGCCGCGCCGCCGTGGCCGCCCTCGATGTTCTCGTAGTACGTCACGTCCTTGCCCGCGGCCAGCATGAGCGCCGCCATCTTGCGGGCGTGGCCCGGGTGCACGCGGTCGTCCTTGGTCGACGTGGTGAACAGCACCGGCGGGTACTCCCGCGCCGCGTCGAACAGGTGGTACGGAGAGAACGTCCGCACGAACTCCCAGTCGGCGGTGTCCGGGTCGCCGTACTCGGCCATCCACGACGCGCCCGCCAGCAGGTGCGAGTACCGCTTCATGTCCAGCAGCGGCACGCCCACGATGATCGCGCCGAACAGCTCCGGGTACTGCGTGAGCATGTTGCCCGCCAGCAGCCCGCCGTTGGAGCGGCCCTCCATCCCGAGACGCTCGGGCGAGGTGATGCCGCGTGCCACCAGGTCGCGCGCCACGGCCGCGAAGTCCTCGTAGGCCCGGTGCCGGTTCGCCTTCAGCGCGGCCTGGTGCCAGGCCGGGCCGTACTCGCCGCCGCCGCGGATGTTCGCCACGGCGTACACACCGCCGCGGTCCAGCCACGCCCGTCCGATCGTGCCCGAGTACCCGGGCAGGATCGCGTGCTCGAACCCGCCGTAGCCCCACAGCAGCGTCGGGGCCGGACCGGCCTCGCCCGAGACCAGGTCCGCCCGGCCGACGACGAAGTACGGGACGCGCGTGCCGTCGTCCGACACCGTGAACTCCTGGCGCACCTCCAGGCCCGCCGCCTCGAAGTACGACGGCGCCGACTTGAGCACCTCCGGCGCGTCCTGCGCCGCGCCCACGGTGGTCAGGCCCAACGTCGACGGCGTCAGGTACCCCGTGGTGACCACCCAGACGTCGTCGGAGTCGACGACGTCCACCGCGCCGACGCCCACCGTGAGCAGCTCGCCGCCCACCGGGAGGTCGGAGCGCACCCACGCGGCGCCCGCGGGCGAGCCGCCGTCGGCCAGATCGGGCGGCGTCAGCACGTGCACCAGGTTCTTCACGTCGTCGAGCACGTTGACCACGAGGTGGTGGCGCGTCCAGGTGGTCCCGGCGAGCGACGTCGTCGGCGTCGGCTCGAACAGGACCGTCAGGTCGCGGGACCCCGCCATGAAGTCGTCGAACGGGGCGGCGAGCAGCGAGCCGGCGCGGTACGTCGTGCCGGACGGCGTCCAGTCGTCGCGCAGCCGCACCAGCATCCACTCGCGGTGCAGGCCGACGTTCGCCGAGTCCGGGACGTCGATCTTCGTGAGGGTCTGCTCGTCCGTGCCGACGCCGGTGGCCAGGTACGTCTCGTTGGCGTAGAAGCGCAGCGCGCGGTGCACCAGGTCGCGCTCGAAGCCCGGGGTGTGCGAGCGGGACGCGCTGATGTACATGTCCTGCTCGGTGCCCTCGTACACGAGGGTCGCCTCCGCCAGCGGGGTGCCGCGCGTCCACCGCTTCACCTGCCGCGGGTAGCCCGACGGCGTCATCGTTCCGGCCCCGAAGTCCGTGAACACGTAGACCGTGTCCGCGTCGACCCAGGACAGCCCGCCCTTGGCCTCGGCGCGGACGAACCCGCCGTCCTCGGGCGCCACGAACTGCTTGGTCACCAGGTCGAACTCGCGCGTCACGTCGGAGTCGGAGCCGCCGGGCGACAGGTCGACGAGCGCGTGCCGGCGGGGCTCGCCCGCGGCGAGCTGCTCCGGCGTCGGGCGCAGCACGCTCGCGCCGTGCCAGACCCAGCTCTCGCCCTCCTGCTCGCCGAGCGCGTCGAGATCGAGCACCGTCTCCCACTCGGGGTGGTCGGTGCGGTAGGAGTCGAGCGTGGTGCGGCGCCACAGGCCGCGCTGGTGCTCGGCGTCCTGCCAGAAGTTGTAGTAGTGCTCGCCCACCTTCGAGACGTGCGGGATCTTGTCGTCCGAGTCGAGGACCTCGCGGACCTGGCCCTCGACAGCCGTGAAGAGGTCGCCGCCGAGCACTGCGGCGCTGTGCGCGTTGCGCTCGCGGACCCAGTCCAGGGCGGTCTCGCCCTCGACGTCCTCGAGCCACGCGAACGGGTCGGTCGCGGGGTCCAGGGGAGTGTCGGGGAGAGCGGTTCGGGGGTCGGTCTGGGTGTGCTCGGCGCTCATGACGAGCACCCTACGCGGCCGGTCGCGGGCGTCGTCGGCGGAGAGCCCGCTTGCCGTACGCCAGAAGCGAATGCGCCCGTTTTTTGCTGGTTTGGGGGGTTACCCGGCCATGGGCTCTCCCCATTCCTCACTGGCACATATTTTCGCAGTTCGCACCACGGCCGTGCCCTTCCACGTGTGGGACGCCCTGTGGTAGAAACTGCACTCCAGGGGGTTGTTCGCCCTCTTCAGCCGAGTTCGACGTCCAGGTCGCGGTATCCGCCCTGTCCGGACCACCCGAACTCTGACGACACAACTACTAGGGGGATCGGCTCGGTGAGCTCGATGTCTTCTTCTCCTCCGCCCAGCAGGCTGCGCCAGGTCGCGCCCTGGGTGTGCGTCGCCGGTGTGCTCGCCTACGTCCTCGTGGCACCCGTCCTGTTCACCGCCACCGGGGCCAGCTCCACGTGGCCCGCCTGGCTCGTCGGCGTCGCTGCCGTCGGGCTCGCCGTGGCGGCAGCGCTGATCGCCGCGCGGTCCTCCCGTGACGACCTCGCCTCCCACGAGGACCTGCTCCTCGCCTACCGCCGGGCCGAGGAGCGCGCCGACGCGGCTTCCGCGGCCCTCGACGCCCTGGCGAAGGAGCAGCTCCCCGCGTTCCTCGACAGCGAGCCCGCCCCGCCCCTGCCGCACCTGCCGGGCGACGCCCGGGCCCAGGCGCGCCTGGACGAGGCGGCCGGCATGCTGGCCCGCGTCCAGGAGGAGCGGGTGGCCCGCCGCGACGCGGTCCAGGTCGCCGTGGTGGCCCTGAGCCGCAAGGTCCAGGCCGCCGCGCACCGCATCCAGGAGGAGGCGGCGCGCATGGTGCAGCGCCACCCCACCGACGCGGACATCCTGCAGACCTCCATGCGCGTCGACCACGCGGCGGCCCAGCAGGCCCGCCAGGCCCAGAGCCTCGCGGCCCTGTGCGGCGAGTGGCCGGGCCAGCAGTGGAGCGAGCCGCTCCCGCTGCCCGACGTCGTCAAGGGCGCCGCCAGCCGCATCACCGCGTTCCACCGGGTCGAGGTGTCGGGCGACCCCGGCGTCGCCGTCTCGGCGCGCATCGTGGAGCCGCTCATCCACCTCGTGGCCGAGCTGCTGTCCAACGCCACGCAGTCCTCGCCGCCCACCACGCAGGTCCTCGTCGCCCTGCGCCAGGTGCAGCGCGGCGCGGTCGTCGAGATCGACGACTGCGGTGTGGGCCTCGACCTCAAGCAGCTCGAGCAGGCGCGCGACATCGCCTCCGGCAAGCGCGAGATCAGCATCACCGAGCTGGGCGAGATCCCGCAGACGGGCCTCGCGGTGGTCGGTACCTACGCCCGCCGCCACGGCTTCCGCGTGGACGTCACCGAGTCCGTCTACGGCGGTCTCCGCGCGATCGTCATGATCCCGGCCGAGCTCACCGAGGCCGTGGTGCCGTCGGGCATGCTGACGCCCGCCGCCACGCTGCCGAGCGCCAACGTCCCGTCCACCGGCGTCGCGGCGCTCGCGTCGAGCCGAGCCGCCACCGCCGTCGTGGAGGCACCGCTCCCGCGCGAGCTGCCCACGGCGAAGCCCGCCGAGGACGACGAGTGGCCAGCCCCTGCGGCGCCCGACGCCGCGACCGTGCTACCCGTCGAGCCGCTGAGCGTGCCCGGCGACGTGGTCGAGGACGAGGAGGAGACGCCCGTGGCCGGTGCTCACGTGAAGGCCCCCGGTGAGCTTCCCCTACGCCCTGGGCGAGCCCGCCCTGAGGATGACGAGTTCCCTGAGCCGGCTGCGCTCCCGCAGCGGCGGTCACGCCGTGGAGAGGCTGACGTGCCCACCGACCGGGCCGAGCCCAGGCCGGAGCCTCGTACCGAGGACACCGGTCCCGCCCAGACGGCCGAGGAGGCCGGTGAGTGGATGGGCGCCTTCTTCAGCTCCAGCGAGGCGCGGTTCGGGGACTCACCAGACAGCAGCGAACCGCCGGCTGGCGCCGGCGGAACTTCGGAGGACCGATGACTACGCAGGCCGACGGCATGACGAGCACCGACGGCAACAGCTGGATGCTCGAGCTCATCAGTGGTGTACGGGGGGTCAAGCATGTAGTCGTGCTCACCTCGGACGGGCTGATGAAGGTTCGGACCGACCAGACCCCGCTCGACGTGGCCGACAAGGTCTCGGCGGCTTGCGCCGGACTGGCGGCGCTGGGGATCGGAATGAGCCGGGAGTTCGGGAACAGCGACACGATCCGCCAGGTGATGGTGGAGTTCGACGGCGGCTTCCTGTTCGTCCGGGGGGCCGGCGACGGCTCCCGCCTGGCGGTCATCACGGACACGGTGATCGACCCGGCGCTGATTGCCCAGCAGATGCAGGCCCAGGTGCTCATGATCGGGGAGCGCACGCTGGGCACGGACCGGATCAACAGCTGATCCCGCCTCCGGCGTCGTCATGGAAAGCAGTACCCGGGCCCCTCGGGGCCCGGCAGTTTCAGGCACCACCAGCTCGACCGATACCTGACCGACCAACAGGGGGCGAGGGGATGGACTCCGAGGAGTACCGCGATCACCCGGTGCGCTCGTACGTGCTCACCTCGGGACGTGCACACCCGTCGCGCAACACGCTGCGACCGGAGACGCTCGTCCGCGCCGTCGAGAGCCGGCCCGTGCTCTCGACGGCGGGCCGGCTGGAGCGTGAGCTGGTGCAGCTGTGCCACGGCACGCTCGCGCTGGCCGAGGTGGCGGCGTACCTGCAGCTACCGGTAAGTCTCGTGGCGGTCATGGTCTCGGACCTGGTCGACACGGGAAACCTGACTATTCGTTCCAACCATCAAGCGCACGTCCTGCCCGGCAAGGACATCCTGGAGAAGATTCTCGATGGACTCCGCAAGCTCTGACCGCACCGTGCCCGGACAGCACCTTGCACCGACTGTCGCGCGGTCGGTCAAGATCCTTGTCGTGGGTGCCTTCGGGGTGGGCAAGACGACGCTGATCGGTGCGGTCAGCGAGATCGAGCCGCTGCGTACCGAGGAACGCATCACGACGGCGAGCGTGGGCATCGACCCGGGGCAGCCGAACAAGGAGACGACGACGGTCGCGATGGACTTCGGTCGCATCACCGTGACCGAGGACATCGCGCTCTACCTGTTCGGCACCCCGGGCCAGCGCCGCTTCTGGGACCTGTGGTCCGGTCTGGCGGACGGCGCCGTCGGCGCGCTCGTCATGATCGACACCCGGCACCTCGAGGACAGCTTCGAGGTGCTGGACCAGCTGGAGCTGCGCACCAAGATCCCGTTCGCGGTGGTCGTCAACCAGTTCCCGGACTCGCCGGACTACCCGCTGGAGCGGGTCCGCGCGGCGCTGGACCTGCTGCCGGAGACGCCCATCGTCGAGTGCGACGCGCGGGACCGGCAGTCGGCCGTGCTGACCCTGATCACCCTGGTCGAGCACGCGATGACCTTCCCGGTCTTCCAGAAGGTCAACGCGTGACGTTGGCCAACAGACTGCATCGGCGGTTGGAAGACATTCCGGACCGGATGCAGCTGTCGGACATCACGACCGCGCGCGACCCGCACAAGCTCTACGAGCGGCTGCGGGACGAATGGGGCCCGGTGGCGCCCATGGACCTGGAGCCGGGGGTGCCCGCCTGGCTCGTCCTCGGGTACGACGAGGCGAGCAGCGTGATGCGCAACGAGCTGCTGTTCTCGCGCAACTCGCGCAACTGGCGGTACGTCCAGGAGCGTTCCCTGCCCGCTGACTCGGGCGTGTTCGCGGCGCTGGCGCCCCGCGAGAACGCGTACTTCCTGGACGGGATGCAGCAGCGCCGGCTGCGCGCCCCGCTCGACGACGCGCTCGGCGGCGTCGACGAGAAGCGCCTGGCCCGCACGGTCGCGGTGACGTGCGAGGCGATCATCGACCGCCTCATGCCGCGTGGCGAGGCGGACCTGGTGAAGGACTACGCGGTGGCGGTCCCCGTCATGGTCATGACCGAGATGTTCGGCATGAGCCTGTCCGACGGGAACAAGATGCACGAGCTCACCGAGGCCCTGTACGCGGGCAAGGAGAAGGCCCGTGCGGCGGCGATGGAGCAGGAGTCGCTGCTCGCGGTGCTCGTGGCGACCCACCGCGCCGAGCCCGGCGAGGACCTGACCACGGCCCTGGTGAACCACCCCAACCACGCGAACGACGTCGAGGTCATGGCCTCGATCGGCGTGATGTTCAGCCTGGGGCACGACGCCGAGATCGCCTGGATCGCGAGCACCCTGCACATGATCTTGACCGACCCGGCGTTCGCGGCCCGCGTGCGTCGTGGCCGGCTCGACCTCGACGACGCGCTGGACGAGGTCTCGCGGCGTCATCCGCCGGCGCCGCACGTGCTGCCCCGCTTCGCGCGGCAGGACTGCGAGCTGGGCGGACGCCGGATCGCGCTCGGCGACGCCCTCGTCCCCGCGGTGGCTGCGGCGAACGCCGACCGGGCCATCCGCACGGACGACCCGTGGGAGGAGCTGGGCAGCCGGTTCCACCTCACGTGGGGCGCGGGCGCGCACTCCTGCCCGGCCCACCGCATCGGCCCGCTCATCGGCCGCATCGCCGTGGACACCCTGCTGCGCCGCATCCTCGACATGGAGCTGACGGTGGCGTACGACTCGATCCAGATGTCGGTCTCGCCGTGGTCGCGCTACCCGCGCAGGCTGCCGGTGCGGTTCACGTCACCCATGACCGTCTGAGACGACCGTCTGACGGCGCCGTACGCGGCGTCGGACACCGTCTGACACACCGCGGGCCCGGCCGGATCTCCCGGCC
>NZ_JBHWZO010000132.1:0-17216 GCF_042728455.1 Promicromonospora sp. NPDC060204 | reverse complement strand
GAACAGGGCCCGGGCGCGCCGCCCGAAGACGTCGCGGCCGACGTGCACCATGCGCCAGGCGATCGTGGTCACCGGCGGGACCTCCGGCTCGGGCACCTCCTGCTCGAGCCGGGGCACCCCGTCGGCCCCGGCGCGCACGCTCCACGCCGGCGACGCGGGCTCCCACAGGTACTCGGTGTCGGTGAGCCCCTCCAGGCGGGGCCACAGGTGGAAGTCCCAGTAGAACGACAGCTGGTCCAGGAGGAGGTCGCGCCACCCCACAGGAGGCGGCGTCGGCGGTATGGTCGGCTCCGTCGTCGTCATGTTCGGACAGTACGCCCGGTCTCTGACACCTAGTTTCAAAGGTAGCCTCTGCCCCATGCGCGACACCGCAGCCGAATCTCCGCAAAAACCCCCGGTGACCTGCTGGTTTGCAGGTCTCACGACGCTCGATGTGATCCACCGCAGCGCCGTCCGGCCGGGGCCTGACGAGAAGATCACCGCCGTGCGCCAGGACGTGTCCGCGGGTGGCCCCGCGGCGAACGCCGCGGTCATCGCGGCGACGCTCGGGGCGCGTGCGCTCCTGATCAGCGCGATGGGCACCGGACCGGTGGGTTCGGCTGCCCGGGGCGACCTGGAGCACCACGGGGTCGAGATCCACGACACGGCAGGCGGCCGGGAGATCCCCATCGCCGTGTCGGCCGTGCTGGTCGACGACGTCACCGGCGACCGGTCGGTCGTCTCGCCGGACGCCACCCTCACCAACGGCCTCGACGTGACGTGCGCGGAGCTCGACGCCCTGCCGCGGCCCGACGTCGTCCTGCTCGACGGGCACCACCCCGACCTGGCGCGGAGCGTGCTCGCGTACGCCCTCGCCCTCGAACCCCGCCCCCTGATCGTGCTCGACGCCGGCCGCTGGCGCCCTGTCTTCGCTGACCTCCTCGGCGCGGCCGACGTCGCCGCCCGGTCCGCGGACTTCCGCCCGCCGGACGGCGCCGCAACCTCCCGGGCCGTCGTCACCACGCACGGATCCGCCCCCGTGACCTGGTGCGACAAGGACGGCCGGGACGGATCCACCTACGTGCCGAGCGTCTCGGTGCGCGACACCCTCGGCGCGGGCGACGCGTTCCACGGCGCCCTGTGCGTGGCGCTCGCCCAGGGCGCCGGGCTGGAGTCCGCGGTCCAGGAGGCGATCCGGGTGGCGTCCATCCGCGTGCAGCACGTCGGTCCCCGGTCCTGGCTGGAGTACGCGGCGTGCGCCTGACCACCGCCGAGCTCGTCGAGCGCGCGGCGCGGCTCGCCGCCGACGCCGTCCGTGCGGGCGAGGCGCGGGTGCTCGGCATCACCGGCCCGCCCGGCGCGGGGAAGTCGACCCTGGCCGCCGCCCTCGCCGACGGGCTGGCGCCCGGCACCGCCGTGGTGGTCGGGATGGACGGGTTCCACCTGTCCAACGCCGTGCTGGAGGCCCGCGGCAGCCGCGCGCGCAAGGGCGCGATCGACACCTTCGACGACGCCGGCTACGCCGCGCTGATCGACCGGATCGCCGGCCGTCGGCCGGGTAGCCCGCAGGTCTTCGCGCCGGAGTTCCGCCGCGAGATCGAGGAGCCCGTGGCGGCGGGCACCGTCGTCGCCGACGAGCCCCTGGTGATCACGGAGGGCAACTACCTCCTCGCGGCCGACGGCGCCTGGCCCGCCGCACGCGCCCGCATGGCGGAGGTCTGGTACGTCGACCTGCCCGACGCCGAGCGGTTGCGGCGCCTCGTCGCGCGCCACCACGCGTTCGGCAAGCCCCTGCCCGACGCCGAGGCGTGGGCCCGTGGCTCCGACCAGCACAACGCGGACTTCATCGCCACCACCCGGGACACCGCGGACCTCGTCGTGGACTGGATCTAGCCTGACGTCACGGCTGTCCGCCCCACCCGCTCAGCCGATCTCGAGGACCGCGACGCGCCACACCCCGCGCCGCGCCTCCAGCCGCACCGCCGCGGCGCGCACCCGCCCCTCGTCGTGCAGGATCACCGTCGCCTCCGCGGACGTGGCGCCCAGCCGGACCAGCCGCACGCGCCGCACCGCTGCCGGGTGCGCCTTGGGCCGCGGCGGCCGTACCTGCCGGGCCTCCCGCATGAGCCGGCCGCGCTCCAGCAGCTGGTCGTAGACCTGCGGCGTCACCCAGCGGGCGAGCTGGGCGGCGGGCCGCTCACCGCGCAGCACCTCGACCGCGGCGCGGACCACGCGGCAGACCTGCGCGGTGGGGTCGGGCAGGGTGGGGTCCGGCTCGGGCACCGGCCGTCCCGACAGCGCCTCCAGCGCCGCCGCCGCGTTCTGCAGCTCGGGGTACGGCGTGCCGCCGATCCGCATGCGGCGCAGCCGCCGGCCGATGCCGGGCCCGGTGACCGGTCCGGCCGGCGGCACGGCGGGCCGCTGGGCGGGTAGCTGGGCGGGCGGCGCCGTCGACCCGGCGGCCGCGCGCGGGGTGGTGCGGCGGGTGCGGGACGGCGCGGCCGGTCCGGTCAGGCGATCCGCAGCGGGGGCCGGGGCCGGCGTGGCCGGGCCGGGTCGAGGAGGTGCCGGTGCTGCCTCGGGTGGGCTGTCGAGCGTGGTCATACGGATCTCCTGGGGACGCGGATGCGGGTGCGGGCGGTGCGGTGGGTCGGATGACTTCAGGGCTGGTGCAGCACCGTGCCCGGCCGGATCAGGTCCGGGTCGGAGCCCAGCACCTGGCGGTTGGCGTCGTGCCACCGGACGACGGCGTCGGCGACCTCGGCGTCGGACGGCCCGTCCCCAGCGAGCCCGTCGGCGGCGATCGCCCACAGGGTGTCGCCTGCCTCGACCACCACCGGTTCCCGGCCCGCTCCCGTGTGCCGGCCCCGATCAACGAGCGAGGCCTGCTCGGACCCCCGTCCTGGCGTCGACCCCGCGTCCGAGGCCGCCGGCCGGTCCGGGCGGCCCGTCGGTTCCCCGTCCACCGTGCTCGTGGGCCGCCAGCCGAGGTCGAGCACGACCGCCGGCCCCTCGTCCGCGGCCGGGACGCCGCCGGTGGGCAGGGCCATCGCGGTCGGCGCGGTGAGCGCCAGGCCGAGCCCGGCGCCCGCGGCGACCCGGGCCACGCGCCGCACCACGGCCGGGGCGTGCCGGGCCACGGTGCGTTCGGCCGCCGCCCAGCGCCTGCCGCGGCGGTCCGCGAGGACGCAAGCCAGCGCGAGCAGCGCGTGCACGCCTGTCCAGCCGGCCACCGCGGTGCCGACGGCGACCGCCGCAAGCTCGACGACGTCCTCCACCGGGAACAGCGCAGCGCCGAGGCCGGACCCCACCTGCCACGTGCGGATACCGAGCACACCGCACGCCGCGACGAGCGCCGTCGCGATGGTGAGCAGTCCGAGGAGCCCTCTCCAGGTGCCTCCGGTCGCCGCGTCCGAGGCCGGGGACGAGTCCGGGGCCGGGGAGTCGGCGGACGGGCGGCCCGCATGCGACGGCCCCCGGCCGTCGTCGTGGCGGTCGGCAGCCGGTGCGTGCTCTAGGGCGTGCGTCAACATGGTTCCCCCTGCTGCGGTTCGATTCCAGACATTACGCGTCCGCACGGCATCGGTGATGTCGGTTGATGTCGTCCGGCGATGGTTATTCAACAGGGGTGTCAGGAGGGTGTCCACCGGAGGGCGAGATACCTGTGGATGGCGCAGGGTGTCTCCATGACATCCGTGCGCCCGGCCGGCCCCACGCGCTGGGAGGCGCTCTTCAGCGATCTCGAGGCGCAGGCGCGCGCACAGGTGGTGGCGGAGACCGACGCGCTCGTGTCCGAGCTGACGCGCGCCGAGCACGCGACGATGACGCTCGCCGACAGGTTCCGTGCCGTAGTCGGCGCGGTGGTGGCGGTCGAGCTGCTCGACGGCGCACCGTTGCGCGGCGTCCTGCTGGAGGCGGCGGACGAGTGGGTGCTGCTCCAGGGTCTCCGCCCGGAACCCGTGAGCCAGCACCTCGTGCCGCTGGCCGCGGTGGCGGCGGTGCACGGGCTGGCCCGTCAGGCGACGTCCGCGACGTCGCGGCGGGACTCCCACGGGCTGGGGCCGGTGCTGCGCAGCCTGCAGCGCGACCGGGCCCGGGTCGCCGTGCGCACCCTGAGCGGGGTGTGGGCGGGGCGGATCGCGCGCGTCGGCCAGGACCACCTGGACGTCGACCTGCTCGACGGTCGCGGAACCCGGCTGGTTCCCTTCAGCGCTCTGCTGATCGTGAGCGAGGCACCCTAAACCGACTGGAATGCCCGGAAATGGACAGCGGGACCGGTCTCACCCCGTATGGAGTGTGCCGGTCCCGTCGGTGTACGACGCGGCTTTTCAGCCGTCTGCTCAGCCGTCAGCGGCCGCAGATCCCTTGAGCCGCTCACGGCTCTTTGCGTACATACGCTCGATGTACGACTCGAGCTCGGCTGCCTCGACACGCCAGACCTTCTTGGGCCCCACCTGGATGGCGGGAAGGTCGCCGGTGCGAACGAGTGCGTAGCCCTGGGCCATCGAGATGTTGAGGGTCTCGACCACATCCGCCAGAGAGAGAAAGCGCTTTTCCATGGGAACAGTGTGGCACGAGACACCGACATGAGGGGGTTATCCACAAGAAGTGTTTATCTGATGCCGGATCGGCGGCGTTCGATCACTATGGTTCCGGCGCTCTGCCCAGGCTGTGCGTCATTCCACGCGGGTTCGGGGTTCAACTTGTACTCGACGCCCTACCCAAAGTCCACCAAAGTACGCGGAAGGACCGAGATGACGTATGCCCCGGCCGCCCCGGCGCCCGCAGTCCGGGACCAGGGCCTCCCCGAGCCGGTCGCGACCAGGCTGCGCAGGCCTGGCTGGCGCGACCCGCGGCTCGTGACCGGGCTCGTCATCGTCGCGCTGTCCGTGGCCTGCGGCTCCTGGGTGGTCTCGGCGGCGAGCCGCACCGTCCCGGTCTTCGTGGCCGACGGCGCCCTCACGCCCGGTGCGCCCCTGACCGTCGACTCGCTCCGCACGGTCGACGTCCGGCTCGGGTCGGGGACGGGCCGCTACCTGTCCGCCGCCGAGCCGTTGCCGGCGGACCTGGTGGTGCTCCGCGTGGTGGACGACGGCGAGCTGGTGCCGCTGACGGCCCTCGGCGCGGACGCCGCCGTCCGCTCGGTCGCCGTCCCCGTGGCCTCGGGGTTGTCCGACCGGATCCGGGCCGGCGTCGTGGTGGACCTGTGGTTCGTCCCCGACGCGCCCGTCTCGCCCGAGACGGGCGCGGCCCGGCCGGAGCCGGTCACGCTGGCGGAGGACGTGGTGGTCGAGCAGGTGGACGCGCAGGACGGCGCGATCGTCGTGGACGGCACGGTGACGCTGCACGTGCTGGTCCCGGAGGACGCCCTGCCGACCGTGCTGGCGGCGCTCTCCGACAACGGCACCGTCGCCGTCGTGCCCGTGGCGGGCGGCGTCCGGTGAGCGAGGAGCGGACGGTCACCGTCCTGGTCGCGGTGCAGGCGCCCGAGGAGGAGGCGGCGGTGGTGACCGTGCTCGGCGCGCAGCCGCGGACGACCGTCTCCCGGCGGTGCGCGGAGCTCGCCGAGCTCCTGGCCGCGGCCGAGGCGGGCGCCGGCACGGCCGCCGTCGTCTCCGGGGACCTGCCGGGCCTGGACCGGGACGCGGTGGCGCGACTGCGGGCCGCGGGCCTGCGCGTCGTCGTGGTCGAGGACCCGGCCACGCCCGCCGCCCGGCTCGCGGGCCTGGGCTGCGACGTGGTGGTCGCGGGCGGGGACGCGGAGAACCTCGTCGCCGCGGTCCGCGGCGACGGCTCGGCCCACGACGACGGTGCGGTCACACCCGCCGGCCCGGTGGCCGTGCCCGACGACGGGACCCGGCCCGGCACGCTCGTCGCCGTCTGGGGTCCGGCCGGCTCGCCCGGCCGCACCACCACCGCCATCGAGCTCGCCGCCGCCCTCGCCGGGGTGGGCGCCACCGCGCCGCGCCGCGCCGGCCTGCTGCGCCGGCCGCGCCCGGCGTCCCCGGCGCTCGGTGCGAGCACCGTCGTGCTGGCCGACGCCGACACCTACGCCTCCTCGGTGACCTCCCGTCTCGGCCTGCTCGACGACGCGCCCGGCCTGGCCGCCGCCGCCCGCGCGGCCGGCCAGGGGCTGCTCGACGCGCGCACGCTGGCCGGGCACGCCCCGGTGGTGCTGCCGGGGGTGCGCGTCCTGACCGGTATCACCCGGGCGTCCCGCTGGCCCGAGCTGCCCGCCAGCTCGCTCGACGTGGTGTTCCAGGCCTGCCGCGAGCTCGCGGCCTGGACGGTGGTCGACTGCGGGCCGGTGCTCGAGGCCGACGAGCTGCTCATGTACGACACGCGCGCCCCGCAGCGCAACGGCGCGACCCTGAGCGCGCTCCAGGCCGCGGACGTCGTCGTGGTGGTCGGCAGCGCCGACCCCGTGGGGCTGCAGCGGCTGGTGCGGGGCCTGGAGGACCTGCGGGACGCCGCGGTACCCGTCCCGGCGGCACGCGTGGTGGTCGTGAACCGGGTGCGGGCCTCCGCCGTCGGGCGCCGGGCCGAGGCCCAGGTGCGCGACGCCCTCGCGCGCTACGGGGGAGTGGGCGACGCGCACCTCGTGCCGGACGACCCGGCCGGGCTCGACGCCGCGCTGCTGGCGGGCCGGGTGCTGGCCGAGTGCGCGCCGGGATCGCCCGCGCGAGCCGCGTTCGAGGGCCTGGCGACGCGGGTCCGGGACCTCGTGCCCGCAGCGGTCTGAGGGGCGACCCGGGCGGCTCGGTGCCCCCGTGCGAGGCACATCGCGCGTAACAATCCGCCCGTCCGGCGCGGCTCGGCGACGGAAACCTGGCAACCGGCGCTAGGTTGTGCCCGTGGCCGCCGTGACGAAGGACAACTACGCCGACGACCTGCGTCTGGCGCAAGTGATCGCCGACCAGGTCGATTCCATCACCATGTCCCGATTCCGGGCGCTCGACCTCAAGGTGGAGACCAAGCCGGACCTGACGCCCGTGTCCGACGCCGACCGCGCGGCCGAGGACTTCATCCGGGGCCAGCTCGCCCGCGCGCGCACGCGCGACGCCATCGTCGGCGAGGAGTACGGCTCCGCGGGCAGCGGCGCGCGGCGCTGGATCGTCGACCCGATCGACGGCACCAAGAACTTCGTGCGCGGCGTCCCCGTGTGGGCCACGCTCATCGCGCTCGCCGACGGCGACGAGGTCGTGGTGGGCCTGGTCAGCGCGCCCGCCCTGGGCCGGCGCTGGTGGGCGGCCAAGGGCTCGGGCGCGTGGACCGGGAAGTCGATGGCGTCCGCGTCGCGGATGTCGGTCTCCGGCATCTCGCGCGTCGCCGACGCGTCGTTCAGCTACGCGTCCCTCGGCGGCTGGGAGGAGCGCGGCAAGCTGGACGGGTTCCTCGACCTGACCCGGGCGTGCGCGCGCACCCGCGGGTACGGCGACTTCTGGTCGTACATGCTGGTGGCCGACGGCGCCGTCGACATCGCGGCGGAGCCCGAGCTCGAGGTCTACGACATGGCGGCGCTCGTGCCGATCGTCACCGAGGCGGGCGGCACCTTCACCTCGCTCGACGGCAGGCCCGGCCCGTGGGGCGGGAACGCGGTGGCGACGAACGGCAAGCTGCACAAGGAAGCGCTCGACTTCCTGGGCTGACGGCCGGCCCCGGGCCGCCGCCCGCACCGCCGGCCGCCGCCCGCACCGCCGGCCGCCGCCCGCACCGCCGGCCGCGGCCGGGTCAGCCGCGCGGGACGTCCTTGATCTCGCTCCAGTCGTACCAGAGCAGGTCGCGGTCCGTGACGCGCTGCAGCGCCTCGTCCAGCGCGGAGTCGGACTCCTCGCCCACCTCGGCCGTGGTCTCGGCGTCGCTCTCCTCGTCGGCGGCGGCGAGCACGTCCGCGATGTCGGCGGCGGCCTCCGGCTCGTCGACGTGCACGCAGACGATCGCCACCTGCTCGACCGTGCTGGTCACCTGGACCTCGGAGGCGACGGGCTCGTCGTCGTCCGTGCCGCCGGCCACGACGGGGCCGACGGACGCGTCCGGGACCTCGACCGTGATGATCACGCGCTGGTGCGGGGCGTCGGTGCGGCCGGCGATCAGCGCCAGCGAGTCGTCGGCGGCGTTGAGCGCGGCGACGTACTCCAGGCCCTCGGCGTCCTCGTCCGGCAGGGCGGCCTCGAGCTCCTTGGTCACGGCGTGGGCCCGGCGGGGCGCGACCGTCCAGCGGGCGGCGGCGGAGGAGTGGGAGACGGCGTCGAGCTCGTCGAGCGTGGCGGGCACGTAGATGCGCATGTGCTCAGTCTGCCGTGTGTCGAGCCCACGCGAGTGGAGTGGCGGTGTCACCCAGTCCCCGTACTCTCGTGTCCGGCGTCGGGGCGGGACGCCGCGGGTAGTGGTAGCAGCCGAGGGCAGGAGACGAGATGGGTGCCAAGACCGCGATGCTGGTGTACGCGGACGGAGACGTGGCGACAGGCCTGACGGGTGCGGCGGACTTCGCCGACGAGGCGAGCGCCGCCGAGCTGCTCGGCCTGCTGTGGCCGCCGGCCCGGATCCGGCCGGACGGCGAGGAGCCCTGGGACCTCGGGGACGCGGTGTTCCCGCCCGAGGGGCGCGCCTGCGCGCTGTCCACGCCCGAGGTGGACGTCCTGTGCGACCAGGCCCTCATGCTCGACCGGCCCTCGCAGCTGCCCGCCCACCTGGTCGACGCGAGCATGGGCCGCACCCTGTACCTGCACGCGATGCACAGCGTCGTGGACTGGTTCGCCTTCGCGGTGTGGCGGGACGGCGTGCTCGTGCGCTCGCTCAGCCTCTCGCCGGACGACGGCGTGCTGGAGGACACGGGCGAACGGCTCGCCTTCGAGCAGCCGTTCTGGGCGGGCGAGCACCCGGCCGGGGGCGACTACGCGCTCCCGTTCCACCCGCTGGAGCTGGGGGAGCACGCCCTGAGCGAGTTCTTCGGCTTCAACATGGAGGGGGCCGACGACGGCGGCCCGTCCGCCGGCCGCCTGGACCCGTGGGCCGTGGAGCTGTTCGGCTTCCAGGTGGTGTAACCGGGCCGAGCGCTCGACAGATCTCCGAAACACTCGTACATTTGTTCGAGAGCGAGGAGGTCGTCATGCCCGAACCCACCACTGCCCGTCCGACCGGGGTGGTCCCCATGCTGTCCTACCAGGACGGCGTGTCCGCCATGGACTGGCTCATCGATGCCTTCGGCTTCACCGAGGCGGAACGCTGGCTGGACGACGACGGACACCTCTCCCACGGCGAGCTCGACGCCGGCGGCGGTCGCGTGATGCTCTCCGAGCTCGCGTCCTACGAGGGCCCGGCCGAGCATCGCAAGCACTGCCGGGCCGCGGACGCGTGGCTGTCGACACCCTGGGTGATCGACGGCGTGCTGGTCCACGTGGACGACGTCGAGGCCCATCTCGCCCACGCCCAGGCGGCGGGCGCGGGCGTGCTCTCGAAGATCGAGGAGGCGCCGTACGGCCGGTCGTACCGGGCGGAGGACCTGGAGGGGCACCGCTGGATGTTCCTCCAGCCCTGACGCGTCGTCAGTGCTGAAGCGCCGGCTGCGCCGGGTCCCCGCCCCGGGCCAGCCGGTCCACGCGGCGCAGCGCGTCGGGGAACCGTGCGTCGCTGGCCATCTCGCGGACCAGTTCGGCCGCCGCGTCGAGCGGCATCCCCGACGCCGTGACGTACAAGGGTTTGGCGGACTGCCCGCGCAGCACCTCGGCGGCGTGCGACGCGGCGTGGAACCGGGTCTTGGCGACGCCGAGCACCACGGGGGCCAGCCCGGCGTCGGCCACGTGGGCCCCCAGCCCCGGGCTGCCGGCCGGGTCGAGGTCCACGTAGCCGTCCACGATCAGCAGGTCCAGGGGTGCCACGCCGGCCAGCACCTGGCGGAGCGGCGGCAGCTCGCGCTCGTAGAACCGCCCCGGCCGGTACTCCGCGACCTGTTCGACCAGCACGGTGCGCTCCTCGACCAGAGTCGCGAACGCCGGGTCCTCGGCGACGACCAGCGCGGCGCGCGCCCCGCCGTCGTCCAGGTACTGCACGTCCACCGCGCCGTAGCGCGGGGTGGTGTCGGTCATGGTCAGGCGTCCGAGCCCGTCCGGGACGAGAGCAGGCGGCGGAACGAGGCGAGCCGGGCCTCGCGCGCCGGACGCTCGGTCTCGGGGGAGGCCTCGATCCAGTCGTCGAGGGCGCAGTCGGGCGCGTCCGCGAGGTGCGTGCAGCCTCGGGGGCACTCCTGCGCCACCTCGTCGAGGTCCTCGAAGGCGTGCAGCAGGTGCGCCACCTCGACGTGCGCCAGGCCGAACGAGCGCACACCCGGGGTGTCGATCACCCAGCCGTCGAAGGCCTCGCCGGGCTCCGCGCCGCCCTGGTCGGGCGCGCCGTCGTCCTCGGGCTCGGCGTCCGTGCCCCCGACCGGGAGCCGCAGCGCGACCGCCGACGTCGAGGTGTGCCGGCCGCGCCCCGTCACGTCGTTGACCACGCCGGTGGCCCGCTTCGCCGCGGGCACCAGCGCGTTGATCAGGGTGGACTTGCCGACGCCCGAGTGCCCCACCAGCACCGACGACAGGCCGCGCAGCCGGTCGCGCACCTCCTCGACGGACCCGGGAGTGAGCACCACGGCGCCGTCGTCGCCCGACGGCGCGCGCTGCGTCACCACCACCTGGACCCCGAGCGGCTCGTACAGCGCGCGGAGATGGTCGGGGGAGGCGAGGTCGGCCTTCGTCAGGCACAGGAGCACCGACATCCCGGCGTCGTACGCGGCAACGACGCAGCGGTCGATCATGCCGGTACGCGGCTCCGGCTGGGCCAGGGCCGTGACGATGACGAGCTGGTCCGCGTTGGCCACGACGATCCGCTCGTAGGGGTCGGTGTCGTCCGCCGTGCGGCGGAGCGTGGAGGTGCGCTCCTGGATCCGCACGATCCGGGCGAGCGACCCGTCCCCGCCGGAGGTGTCGCCCACGATGTCGACCCGGTCGCCGACGACGACCCGCGTGCGGGTGAGCTCGCGCGCCTTCATCGCGGTGACCGTCAGGTCATCGTCGACCAGCAGCGTGTACCGCCCCCGGTCCACGCCGGTGACCAGACCGGTCACGGCGTCCGAGTGCTCAGGCCGCTGCTTGGTCCGGGGGCGGGACCCGCGCTTGGACGGGCGGGACTTGAAGTCCGACTCGTCGCGGATGTCTCGGCGGCCCATCAGCCCAGCATGCCCAGCCACATGCCCGTGAAGTCGGGCAGGGTCTTGGCCGTGGTGCCGACGTTCTCGACCAGCACCCCGGGTACGCGCAGGCCGAGCAGCGCGGCCGAGGTGGCCATGCGGTGGTCGGCGTACGTGCGGACGACGTCGGCGCGCAGCGGCCGCGGCGTGATGACCAGGCCGTCGCGGGTCTCCTCCGCCTGCCCGCCGAGCCGCGTGATCTCGCGGGCCAGCGCGGCCAGCCGATCGGTCTCGTGGCCGCGCAGGTGCGCGATGCCGCGCAGCCGCGAGGGGGAGTCGGCCAGCGCTGCCAGCGCGGCGAACGTCGGCGCGAGCTCGCCGCCGGCGTGCAGGTCCACGTCGATCCCGTGGACCTCGCCGGTGCCGGTGACGGACAGGACGCCGTCGGCCAGGGTGTACGTGCCGCCCATGCGCTCCAGCAGCTCGGGCACCATCGCGCCCGGCTGGGTGGTCAGCGTGGGCCAGCCGGGGACCCGGACCGTCCCGCCCGCCACGAGGGCGGACGCGAGGAACGGAGCCGCGTTGGAGAGGTCGGGCTCGACGCGCACGTCGCGGCCGGTGATGGGGCCGGGCCGCACGCTCCAGATGCCGTCCCGCGAGTCGTCGACCTCGACACCGACGTCGCGCAGCGTGGCGACCGTCATCTCGATGTGGGGCAGGCTCGGGAGCGTGGCGCCGATGTGCCGCAGCGTCAGGCCGCGCTCGAAGCGCGCTGCGGCGAGGAGCAGGCCGGACACGAACTGCGAGGACCCCGACGCGTCGACGTCCACGGAACCGCCAGGCACGCTGCCGCGGCCCTCGACGGTGAAGGGGAGGAAGCTCGGCAGCTCGCCCGGGTGCTCCGGGTCGTGCACCGTGACGCCGAGGGCGCGCAGCGCGGCGAGCACCGGCAGCATCGGCCGCACGCGGGCCTCGGGGTCGCCGTCGAACCGGACCGGGCCGTCGGCGAGGGCCGCGAACGGCGGCAGGAACCGCATCACCGTGCCGGCGAGCCCGGTGTCGACCTCCGTGCCGCCGGTGACCGGCCCCGGCGTGATGTGCAGGGTGCTGGGCTGGTCGCCCTCCTCGATCCGCGCGCCGAGGGCGCGCAGGGCGCCGATCATCAGGTCCGCGTCCCGGCTGCGCAGGGCGCCGCGCAGGGTGCCGGGGGAGTCCGCGAGGGCGGCGAGCACCAGGAGCCGGTTTGTCAGCGACTTGCTGCCAGGTACCTCGACCGTCGCGTCCAGCGGTGCGCCGGCGAGCGGCGCCTCCCATGTCGGTGCGGGCGCGGTGGTCGAAGAAGTCATGTGCCGAGATTATCGCGGAGCGGACCCGCGCGGCGGCTCGTGTCAGACCCAGAGGTCACCCGGGTGACCTGCCCGTCTGACACGGCGGTCACGCCTCGGCGGCAGCGGCCTTCGCCTCCGCGCGCGCCGCGCGCGCCTGCTGGACGCGCCACGACATGCCCGGCCGGCCCTCCAGGTCCGCACCCGCGATGAGGGCGGCGCCGACCGAGGCGAGGTTGTGCAGGAACCGGTCGGCACGGGCGGGTCGCTCCGCCTTGGGCGCGGTGAAGGGCTGGTTCACGACGGCGAGCGGCAGCGTCAGCAGCGCGAGGGCGAGGGCGGAGGCGCGCGGCGCCTTGCCCAGCGCGAGCAGCGTGCCCGCCGTGGCGGTCGCGATCCCGTGCGCGCGCACGAGCGTGGCGACCTGCTTCTCGCTGAGCGGCTCGGCACCGAGTGCCTTGGTCGCCAGGGCCGATCCCGTGCGGGCTGCGGCCACGTGCTCGCTCGGCTTCCGGGCAGCCTGCACGCCGTCGTAGATGAACGAGGAGGCCAGCAGCGGTCGCGCGATGTGTCGAAGCAGCATGGCTCCACCTTGGCAGATGCGGGCGGCAGACGCAGCAGGATGCCCCGCGAGCCGCCGGGAATTCGACGCCGGGGAGCGGGGTTGAAGCGGACGTGGAGCAATGCCTCGAGAAGGATGCGGTGAACGAGACGGTGATCGGCACGGTGACAAACGCAACAACCAGCCCGGAGACGAGCGGCCTGCCCGGTGCGACGGCAGGTCCGGCGGCGGTCGCGCCGAGCGCTCCCCTGATGTTCGGAGCAGTCCCGACGCACCTTCTGGACGCCGGCACGGACTCGGCGAAGGCCACGGCGGACGTCCTGTCCGGCAGCGTCCCGAGCGCTTTCGGCGCCCTTCCGGCCAACACCGGCTGGCCGACGCGGCTAGGCTCAAGGGCGATGACTGACACTTCCCGTGAGCAGAACCAGGGCACAGGCGCCGAGGCCGGCAGCGCCGACGTCGAGGCGCGCCCCGGCGAGACCGCGAGCGAGGCCGTCGTCGGGACCACGGATGTCGACTCCGACACCGACGACGAGGGCACCGAGCGGTCCCCCCAGGAGGAGGACGCGACGGCCCGCGCCGCGCGGTTCGAGCGGGACGCCCTGCAGTACCTCGACCAGCTCTACTCCGCGGCGCTGCGCATGACGCGCAACCCCGCGGACGCGGAGGACCTGGTCCAGGAGACGTTCGCCAAGGCGTTCGCGGCGTTCCACCAGTACCGGCCGGGCACCAACCTGAAGGCCTGGCTGTACCGGATCCTCACGAACACGTTCATCAACAGCTACCGCAAGAAGCAGCGCGAGCCGCAGCAGTCCCAGGCGGAGGACGTCGAGGACTGGCAGATCGCGCGCGCGGCGTCGCACACGTCGCGCGGCCTGCGCTCGGCCGAGGCCGAGGCGCTGGACCGGCTGCCGGACAGCGATGTGAAGCGGGCGCTCGCCGAGCTCCCGGAGGACCGTCGGATGGTCGTGTACTACGCCGACGTCGAGGGCTTCCCCTACAAGGAGATCGCGGAGATCATGGGGACGCCCATCGGGACCGTCATGTCCCGCCTGCACCGCGGACGCCGGCAGCTGCGTGAGCTCCTCGCCGACTACGCCGCACAGCGAGGACTCGTCAGCCAGGCGCCCGGAGGTGCGCAGTGAACAACATCGAACCCGTCCCGCACGACACGGCGGGGGAGTCCGAGTGCGAGCACGCACTGACGCACCTGTACGAGTACCTGGACTCCGAGATGACGCCGGACGACGAGCAGCGCATGCGCGCCCACGTCGCCCACTGCTCGCCGTGCCTGGCGGAGCTGAGCGTCGAGGACCTGGTGAAGCAGCTCGTGAAGCGGTCGTGCAGCGAGCGCGCGCCGGACACGCTGCGCATTCGGATCCATGAGCAACTGACGGTGATGACGGTCGTCGAGACCGCCTGACACCGGGCATGACGAAGGGCCGGTACCCCGCGGGGGTGCCGGCCCTTTCGCATGCTCAGGCTGTTCGCCTCAACAACGGCTCAGGCTCAGGCCTCAGGCGTTGGGACGCTTGCCGTGGTTGGCGGCCGAGCCCTTGCGGCTACGGCGCTTGCGACCGCGCTTGCTCATGGGTGTCTCCTGACAGGTGACGGACTGAATGGCTCAATGGTCCCACAGATCCGGGGGTTGTCAGGCCGCACGGGGTTGTCAGGTCGAGCAACGCGATATATCGTGTCTCGCATCAACGCGATATATCGCGTTCAGGACCTGACCATCGGAGGCACTCATGAGCACGGACAGCTGGACCGTCACGGGTCCGCAGACCATCGAGCTGCGCGACGTGACCACCGTCGACGCCCATGTCGTCGACGGCCGCCTGGACGTCGTCGCCCACGACGAGCCCGTCGTCCGCGTCGAGGTGCACTCCGTCGAGGGCCGGTCCCTGGACGTCCGCCTCGAGGACGGCCGCCTGGTCATCGAGCACGAGAGCGGCCTGGGCGGCTGGGGCTCGTTCATGAAGCGGTTCGCCGACTTCGGCGGCAAGGCGCGCGCCGACATCCACGTCGCCGTGCCTGCCGGCACCGCGGTGCGCCTGGGCACGATCCGCGGCGAGTGCCTCCTTGCGGGCACGACGGCGGGGGCGTCCGCGTCCACCGTCTCCGGCTCCCTGCTGGTCTCGCGCACGGCGGGCGACCTCAGGCTGAACACCGTCTCCGGCGAGGTGACGGTCCGCGACCACGTGGGCGACATCACGAGCAATACCGTGTCCGCCGACGTCGTGGTGAGCGGGTCCGCCGAGAACGTCGTGTCGTCGTCGGTCTCCGGGGACGTGACGATCGACCTGGCGACCCAGCCGCGGTCGGTCAAGGTCAACTCGGTGTCCGGGAACCTGCTGCTGCGCGTGCCGGACGACGGCGCGGTGGCCGTGTCGGCGCAGAGCGTCAGCGGGCGCGTGACGGTGGGCGGCGCCCAGTTCTCCGGCGGCGGCGGCGCCACGTTCTCCGGCGTCGGACGCACCGATGCGGGGCCCGCCGGCGCTGGCACCACCCGCCTGCGGGCGACCAGCGTGTCCGGCGAGGTCACCGTCGTCGGCGGCCCGCAGGACGCTCCCGTCGACGCCACCCCCGCGGACCACTCGCCCGTGGAGCTCTGATGCCACCGGTCTTCGCCCACGGCGAGCTGCGCCTCTACCTCCTGGTGCTGCTCATGGACGGGCCCCGGCACGGGTACGAGCTCATCACCGAGCTCACCCGGCGCTTCGGGGGCACGTACCGCCCCAGCGCGGGGACCATCTACCCGCGGCTGGCCCGGCTCGAGGAGGAAGGGCTGGTGCGCCGTTCCGCGCCCGGACCGTCCGGCACGCCGGGGCTCTCCGGCGCCGGGCGCAAGGGCACGTACGAGCTCACCCCCGCCGGCCAGGCCGAGCTCGACGCCCGCCTCGACGACGTCAAGCGCCTGGAGCGCAGCGTCGCCGAGACAGTTCGCAGCCTCGCGGACGACGTGCGGGCCGACATCCGCGACACGATGCGCGGCCTGCGGGCCGAGCTCGCCGCCGCGGCGCAGGAGGTGCGCACCCGCCCGCGACCGGGCCCCGACACCGTGCCGGACCCGCGCCGCACGCAGTCCTACTCGCTGCGGCACGACGCCGAGGCGGTGCTGCAGCGGTTCCGCAACGACGTGCTGGCCGACCTGCGGGAGGCCGACGTCACCGGTACGGTGTCGGCGCTGACCGTGGAGACGCTGCGCACCGTCCTCGACTCGGCGCGGTCCGCGATCCGTGGGACCCTGCCGAACAGCGCGAGCAGCGCACCGCCCGGCGCACACCGCACGAGCCCGCAGTGACCAGATCAGTGACCCCCCATCCCCATGAACGGAGCACAGCGATGACCACCGAGTCCTGGAGCGTGGCCGCACCGCAGACCATCGAGGTCGGCGGCGCCACGACCCTGACCGTCCGACTGACGAACGGCCGCGCTGAGATCGTGGCCGACCCGAACCGCACGTCCGGTGCCGTCGTGGAGGTTCTCGAGGTCTCGACGCGGCCGCTGCAGGTCCTCGCCGAGCACGGCAACCTCCGGGTCGCGTACGACTTCCCGGGCCTCGAGGGCTTCGTGGACCGGTTCCGCGGCCTCAAGGACCAGGACAGCGCCGTCGTGCGGATCACCGTGCCGGCCACGTCCGTGGTCGACGTCGCGACCGTGGGCGCCGAGGTGGTGGTGACCGGCGCGCAGGCCGGTGTGAACGTGAAGACCGCGGGCGGCGCCATCACGGTCACCGGGACCACGGGTTCCGTGACCACCAAGTCCGGCACGGGAACCGTCAGCATCGCCGAGCACTCGGGCGACGCGTCGGCCACGACCGTGTCCGGCGCCGTGTCGCTCACGGGCGCCCTGGGCCGGGTCTCGGTCCAGACCGTGTCCGGTGCGGTCGACGTCACCGCCGTCGGCACCACGCCGCTGGTCAACGCCAAGACCGTCTCCGGCGCGGCGGCCGTCCAGCTCGACGCCGGCGCACCGGTCAACCTCCGCGCGCGCAGCGTCACGGGCAAGGTCGTGATCGACGGGGCGCAGGCGACCTCGAGCGCGCAGCGCACCGTCGTCGTCGACCACGCGGAGCCGGGTGCCGCGGCCTACATCTCGACCAACACGGTCTCGGGAACGGCCACGGTCACCCGCGGCTGACGCCGCCCCGCAGTGCCGGAAGCCCGGGTCACCTTGGTGACCC
>NZ_JBHWZO010000131.1:0-17396 GCF_042728455.1 Promicromonospora sp. NPDC060204 | reverse complement strand
GTCCGGCGGGACGGCCGGGCCGTGGCCGAGACGGCCGCGGGTGGTGATCACGATCACCGTCGCACCGGGCCGGTCCTGTCAGGGCCCGCAGGGGGCCGGGAACCGAGATGGGGGGAATCGTGCGCGAGGTGTCGTCCAGGCGCAGGTTGATACCGGCGATCGTCGCGGCGACCGCCATCGTCGCGCTCGTCGTGGCCGCGATCACGGTGGTGGAACAGGCTCTGCCTGCCGCGCCGGCCCCGCGGGGCGAGGACTCGCGGGCGTCGGGCAGCGCGCACGTGCGGTGCGCGGAGAACGAACCGGTCACGGAGCAGCTGCTCAGCGGTTCCACGTGGACCATGTGCTGGCGGATCGACGCCAGCCGCGGGCTGGTGCTCGACGACGTGCACTTCACGCCCGCCGGCGACGAGCCGGTGCAGGTGCTCGCCGAGCTGTCCATCGGGCAGCTCGAAGTGCCGTACGACACCGGCCTGCGCAACACCGAGGACATCACGACCCAGGGCTTCGGCGGCAGCCACATCATGACGCTCACCGAGCCGGAGTGCCTGGGCGAACGGCTCGAGACGTACGTGCCGAAGATCGGCGACGGCTCGATGGGCGGCGGCGGTGAGCGCCGCGCCGTGCTGTGCCAGGAGGTGGTCGACGGCGGGATCGCGTACCGCAGCGGCGACACGACGGGCACCGAGGTGGCCCGCGGCACGGACCTGCGGCTCTCCACGATCTCGAAGGTCGGCTGGTACGAGTACGTCAGCCAGTACACGTTCGGCGGCGACGGCAGCATCCGGTCCGACCTGGGCGCGACCGGCGACCTGTCGCCCGAGGACTACGGGGACGACCCGGCGCACGGCTGGCCCGTCGGCCCCGGCGACACGGACTACGCCACGAGCCACTCCCACAACGCCGTCTGGCGGGTGCACTGGGCGCTCGGCGGGCAGGGCGGCCAGGTGGTGGAGCAGTACGACGCCGCGCCGACCGGCGAGGTGGGCCCGCGGGCGCCGCTGGTCGAGGGGGCCCTGACCCGGATCCCGCGCGAGGGCACTGCCACGGCGGCCGACCGGCGCTGGTGGCGCGTGGTCAACCCCGACGTGCTCAACGCGGACGGGCACGAGATCTCATACCAGGTCGAGCTGGGGGCGACGACGCCCTTCCAGCTCACCCAGGACCACCACCACGACGGCCCGGCGGGCGGCGACGACGGCGGCTACGCGATCGCGTTCACCGAGGCGGACGACTGCCAGCTCTACGCGACGGCCAACAAGGAGGGGTCCTGCGGGTCGGGCGTTCTCGACTTCGCGCAGGACGAGGCGGAGCTGTCCGACGTCGTCACGTGGGTCGCCGTCGGCTTCCACCACGTGGCGCGCGACGAGGACCAGAGCCCCATGGAGATGCACTGGCAGGGGTTCACGCTGACGCCGCGCGACCTGACGGCGCAGCGCGTCGACCCGCCGTCGGCCCGCGAGAAGGTGAACGGAAAGCCGGACGCGCACCCGGCCGACTGACCCGCCGTCCCTGTCCCGCCGAGTCAGCGGGGTGGTCCGACCAGCCGGCTGACTCGGCGAATCCGGACCCGCGAGTCAGCCGGTTAGTCAAGGCTTTCGGGCCTCGACCAGGGTGCGGCGGCTGTGGCAGACGAAGGACCCCTGCTCCGCGATGTGTTCGTACAGGGCGCGTAGGCGGTCGCTGTAGCGCTCGACGTCGAAGTCGGGCACCGTCCACAGGACCTTGCGCAGGAAGTGCACGACCGCCGCCAGGTCGAAGAACTCCACCCGGGTCCGCGCGTCCCGCAGGTCCACCACGTCCAGCCCGGCGTCGGTCACCCGCCCGCGCAGCCGCTCCACGTACCCGGCGTCGTCGTTCGCCTGCGGCCCCATCAGGAACTCGTACAGCTCGCGGTTCGAGCCCGCGCCCACCTCCTGGACCAGCAGCGTGCCGCCGGGCGCCAGCACCCGCGCGGCCTCGGCGTACGGGAACGAGACGGGGTGGCGGCTCAGCACGAGGTCGAACGCGCCGTCGTCGTAGGGGAGCGGTGCGGCGCCGTCGTCAACCAGGGTGACCACGCCGCCGAACGGCGCCAGCGCTGCGGAGGCCAGCCGGTGGTTGGGCGCCCAGCCCTCGACGGCGCGGACGACGCCGGGCACGCGGCCCGCCCGTGAGAGGGCCTCGGCGAAGACCTCGCCGCCGCCCGTGTCGACGTCGAGGGCTGCGTCGGCGCGACCCAGGCGCTCGCCGCACAGCTGCACGTAGCCCCACCCGGGGCGCTCCTCGGTGGCCCGGCCCGTGAACCACGAGAAGTCCCAGCCGTCGGTGGGGACGGCGGCTCCCTCGGCGATCTGCTCCTCGAACGTCATGCCGGCGAACGTAGCCCGGGAGATCCCCCGTCCACCAGCGGAATTCCCCCGACCGGGGGAGGGGCGACCCGGGCCGCGGACGGGAGCGTGGACGCACACCGCACCACCGACCGGAGGGAACTGTCATGTCACGCCTCACCCGCGCCACGCTCCTCGGCGCCACCATCGCCAGCGGCGCCGCGGCGCTGCTCGGCATCGCCTGGATGTCCGGGCTCCTGCCCACCCTGTACGACGGCGCGGACACCGCGCTCCTGGCCCGCTTCGTCCGACCCGACGTCGTGACCACCGTGCACACCGTCGCCGCCCTGGCCGGGGTGGCGACCGGGATCGCGGCTCTCGCCGGCGCCCTCGGCGCGCGGGGACGGGTCGGGGCGGCCGCGCTGCAGCTGCTCGTGTTCGGCCTGGTGCTGCAGAGCGCGGGCACGCTGTCCACCGTGGGCTACCTCGTCGCGATGGCGATGCCCGTCGCGATCGTGGTGCTGCTCGTCCAGGTCGTGCGCCGGTACCGGGTGGCGCGCTGGGCCGTCGGGGTGCCACTCCTGGCCGCGCTCGCCGTGGGCGGTTTCCTCGCGCGCGACGCGCTCGCGGGCATCGCGGCCCTGCTGGGCACGGGGCTTGCCGCCCAGCAGACCGTGCTGGTCGCCGCCCTGCTGTTCATCGCCGTCGGGAGCCTCTGGGCCGTCGTCGGCGTCCAGGCGCTCGCCGGCACGTCCGCCATGGAGCGCGCGACCGCCTGGGTCGTGCGGCACCGCCGGGCCATCACCATCGTGGCCGCGACCGGCCCGCTCCCCTACGCCCTGGTGCGGCTGAGCTGGCTCACCCCGTGGCCCCAGTTCGGTGAGGGCCTGGACCTGTCCACGCGGATCTGGGGCCTGACGCTGTCCAGCGGCGCCTGGCTCGGCGTGTTCCTCACGATCGGCCTGATCCGGCCGTGGGGCGAGGTGTTCCCGCGGTGGATGCCGGGCCTGGCGGGACGCCGGGTACCGATCGCCGCGGCCGCCGTGCCCGGCGGCCTGATCGCGGCGACCGTGACGTTCACGGCCGTCCCCATGCTGATCATGTTCGGCGAGCAGTCCCTGGCCCAGGGCGTGTGGGGCGCGATCATCTTCCCCTGCTGGTACTGGGGCCCGGCCCTGGCGCTCGCGGTCTGGGGCTACGTGGCGCACCGGGTCGAGGCCGACCGCAGCGACGCCGACTCGACGGCAGGGCTCGAACCCGGCGCGGCGGGCCGGGACCGCGTCGCCGCCGTATGACCTGGCGGGCGGCCCCGGCGACCGGAGAGGATGACGGCATGCAGGCGACGACGCGGCACCTCGCGCGGTACCTCGCCCGGCGGTTCGCCTGGCACATGCTCGGCGCGGCGATCGGGCTGGCCCTCGTGCTGCTCGTGTACAGCCTGCTGTTCTCCGCGGTCACGGAGCCGCCCGCGTGGGTGGTCGTCGTCGTGGCGGTCGCCGCCGCCGTCGGGCTCGGCCTGGTCCCGGGCGCCCGGGAGCTGGAGGTCACGGCCGCCCGCGCCCTGCTCGACGTCGACGCAGAGCTCGTGGTCCCGGCCCGGCCGCGGCTCGCCCACCGGATCCGGACCGCGGGCTGGGTGGTGCTGCACCTGGTGACCGGGATGCTCGTCGCCGTCTGCCTGTTCGCCGTGCTCCCCGGCGCGGTGCTGATCGCCGTCGAGACGGTGGCCGGGCGCCCGTTCGGGTCCGGGTTCCCGCTGCCGACCAGCGCGGTCGAGGCGGTGCTGCGGCTAGCGGCGTGCGCCGTCGTCGGGCTGCTGGCGCTCGCGGCCACCTGGCCGCTGGGGGCGGCGGCCTCCACCCTCGCCGGGCGGGTGCTCGGCCCCACCGCGCACGACCGGATGGAGACCGCGCTCGCCCGCGCCCACCGCGAGGCCGAGCACACCCGCCTCGCGCGCGAGCTGCACGACGGCATCGGTCACGCCCTGACCGTCGTCAGCGTGCAGGCGGCGGCGGGACGGCGCGTCGTCGCGGCCAACCCCGATGCGGCCGCCGAGGCGCTCGCGGCCATCGAGGACACGGCCCGGTCGGCGCTCGCCGAGCTCGACCAGCTCCTGGCCGTCCTGCGGGACAACGCCGACGACGCCGTGCCCCTGGCGCTCGCGCCCGCCCTGGACGACGTCGTGCAGGCCCACCGCCGCGCCGGCCTCGACCTGAGCGCGACCGTCGACCTGCCGGCCGGGCTGCCCGCCTTGCTGGGCCGCACGGTGCAGCGGATCGTCACCGAGGCGCTCACCAACGCGCACCGGCACGGCGGGCCCGGACCCGTGCGGCTCAGCGTGGGGCAGGACGGCGAGCGGGTGCTGATCGAGGCGGTGAACCCTGTGCGCGCAGGCGGGCGCCCGGGCCGGGTTCCGGCGTCCGGGCGCTCGGCCGGCGGGCGGTCCGGCGGGCGCGGCCTGGCCGGCGTCCGGGAGCGGGTCGCGCTGTTCGGCGGCACGGCCGAGGCGGGGCCTGACGGCGACCGCTGGGTGCTCCGTGCGACGCTGCCCTGGGCGCCGGCGGCGGGAGATCCCGGCGGTTCCGCCGCCGGCCCGTCCGCCGTCGACCCGCGCGGCGTCCGTCCCGCCGTCCGCCCCGACCGGAAGGAACCCGATGCCTGACGTCCCCGTGCGGGTGCTCCTCGCCGACGACGAGCCGCTCGTCCGTAGCGGCCTGCGCCTCATCCTCGACGCGGAGCCCGACCTGGAGGTGGTGGGGGAGGCGGGCGACGGCGCGCGGGCGGTCGAGCTGGCGCGGAGCCTGCGGCCCGACGTCGTCTGCATGGACGTGCGGATGCCGGGCGTCGACGGCCTGCGTGCGACCGAGCTGGTGCTCCGGCTGCCGCAGCCGCCCCGGGTGCTCGTGGTGACCACGTTCGAGCACGACGGTTACGTGCTCGACGCGCTCACGGCCGGGGCGTCGGGGTTCCTGCTCAAGCGCGCCGGGGCCGACGAGATGGTGCAGGCGGTCCGCACCGTCGCCGTCGGGCAGAGCCTGCTGTACCCGCAGGCACTGCGCGACCTGGTGCGCACGCGCCCGCGCGCGACGGCGGGCGCGCCTACGCTGACGCCGCGCGAGCGGGAGGTGCTGGCGCTGGTGGCGCAGGGCATGACGAACGCGGAGATCGCGACGGCGCTCGTGGTCGGCGTCGAGACGGTGCGCACGCACGTGGCGTCCGTGCTGGCCAAGCTGCAGGCGCGCGACCGGACGCAGGCCGTGGTGCTGGGCTACCGGGCGGGGCTGGTGGAGCTGTAGTCCCGCGTCACTCGTGGGGCAGGACCATCTCGATCTCGTCCGGGAACGGCGCGTAGTCCGAGGTCTTGCGGCGGCCCGTGCGGTGCCAGCCGAGATGCTCGTAGAAGCCGATCGCCTGGTCGTTGTCGGCGAGGCACCACAGCCGGGGGTCGTCCATCTCGGCGACCGCGACGTCCATGGCGGCCCGGGCCAGGCCGCTGCCCCAGTGCGACGGATGCACCGCGAGGTGCCGCAACAGCCGCTCGTCGTGGGCGACGAAACAGGCCAGGCGGGCGCGGTCGGCGTCGTCCAGGACGTGGACGCGGACGCCCGGCTCGACGAGCGCCGCCTGCCACTTGGCCAGCACCTCTTCGGACGGGAACGGGTACATGCCCGGCGGGAAGATGTGGCCCAGCGCCGCGATCCCAGCGGCGCGCTCCACGTCCAGGAGCGCCTGCGCGTCCTCGGGCGTGGCCTGCCGGAACCGGTTCTCGACCATTGCCCCAGAGTACGGCTCCACTTCACCCCGGGCACCACCGCTGAGATTTGCGTCCCGGACCTGCACGGGAGCGGGCGAAAATTGCCGTGCAACATTTTCCCGAAGTGCTGTGACCTCGGTGCGGTTCGTGCGTCAAGGGTGCATGACGAACACAGCATTCAGCGCGGTGATGTCCCGCCTCTCGGCGCTCGACACGCTCTCGCTGCGGGTGGAACAGGACTGGCTCGCCTTCGGCCTGGACCGGGTCGACGTGCTGGTCATCGAGATACTTACGGTCAACGAGCTCACGGCCCTGCCGCTCGTGACCCGGTACCGGCTGACGCCGGTGGAGCCGGAACCGGGACGGGAGCTGGGCCTGACCAGGGTCTGGACCGGTTGGCTCGGGGACGCCTCGGACGTGGTGCCGGTCGCGATGCGGCTCACGCTCGCGGCGGGCGAGAGCTCGTGAGGCCGGTCAGCGGGGCAGGTGCGCCTCGATCTCGTCGATGATCGCCGGGTCGTCCGGCAGGGTCTTCGGCGCGTAGCGACGCACGTCGCCCCCGGGCAGCACCAGGAACTTCTCGAAGTTCCAGCGGATCTTGCCCGAGTGTCCCGTGGCGTCCTCCGTCTTCTTGAGCTCGACGTAGAGCGGGTGCGCGTGGCGCCCGTTCAGCCGGACCTTGTCGAGCACGGGGAACGTGACGCCGTACGTCATAGAGCAGAACTCGGCGATCTTCTCGTTCGAGCTCAGCTCCTGCAGGAACTGGTTGCTGGGGAAGCCCAGCACCGTGAAACCCCGGTCCTGGTACTTCTTCTGCAGCTTCTCGAGGGTCTCGTACTGCGGGGCCAGGCCGCACCGCGAGGCCACGTTCACCACGAGGACGACGTCCTCCTTGTGGTCGGCCAGCGAGATCTCGGCGCCGTCCATCGTGTGGAAGGGAATGTCGTAGAGGGTCACCCGGACATCTTCCACCCGTTGTCCGGGTCAACGGAACCCTCCGCGGTCCTCCGCGTACGAGCAGGGACCCGCCGGGTTAGGTTGACGGCGTGAACCGCACGCCCGGCCCCGCCAAGCACCGGCCCCCGCTGCCCGTGCGGGACGGGCTCAACCCCACGCGGATCGTGCTGCCGCACGACCCCGACGTCGTCGTGCGGTTCCCGTACGCGCTCGACTACCTGCTGGACCGGTTCCCCGACGACGAGGAGCGGCTGCGCGAGAAGCTCGCCCTGGGCGAGGTCGTCACGGGGCACGGCGAACCCCTCACGCCGACGACGCCGTACGAGCCGCGCGGGTTCCTCTACCTGTACCGCGACCCGCCCGCCCACGAGGACCGCATCCCGTTCGAGCCCGAGGTGCTCCACCGGGACGAGAACCTGCTGGTCGTGGACAAGCCGCACTTCCTGGCGACGATGCCGCGCGGTCGGTGGGTGCGGGAGACGGCGCTCGTGCGGCTCCGGGTCGCCCTCGACCTGCCCGAGCTCTCCCCGGCCCACCGGCTCGACCGCGGAACCGCCGGCGTGCTCGTGCTCACGGTGCGGCCCGAGGTGCGCGGCGCCTACCAGGAGGCGTTCGCCCGCCGCGAGGTGCGCAAGGTGTACGAGGCGGTGGCGCCGCTGCCGCCGTCCGACGGGCGCCTGGCCGTGGGCGAGCCCGTCACCCTGCGCAGCCGCATCGTGAAGCGGCGCGGCGTCACGCGCGCCGAGGAGGTGCCGGGGGAGCCGAACGCCGAGTCGCTGATCACGCTCTCCGCCGTCGACGAGACCCGGGGCCTCGGCCTGTACCGCCTGGAGCCGCACACCGGCAAGACGCACCAGCTTCGGCTGCACATGGCGTCGCTCGGCCTGCCGATCCTGCACGACCCGTTCTGGCCCCAGCTCCGCGCCGCCGACCCCGACGACTTCGACCGGCCGCTCCAGCTCCTGTCCCGCTCCCTGGAGCTCACGGACCCGCTGTCCGGGCTGCCGCGCCGCTTCGAGTCCCGCCGGCTGCTCAGCGAATGGGCCTCCCGGACACCCCCGAACACGTCCGCCAGGATCTGACAGGTGCAAGAATCGGTGCGATGAGTACCGCCCCCGACTATCCCGCCCGCGCGGTCGTCGACCTCGACGCGATCCGCGACAACGTGCGCGCCCTGCGGACGACCGCCCCGACCGCCCAGGTCATGGCCGTCGTCAAGGCCGACGCGTACGGGCACGGCCTGGCCCCCGCGGCCCGGGCGGCGCTCGCGGGCGGCGCGACCTGGCTGGGGGCGGCGCAGAGCACGGAGGCGCTCGCGATCCGCGCCGCCGTCGGAGCCGGCCCACGCATCCTGACCTGGCTCTACGCACCCGGCGCCCCCCTGGCCGACCTGGTCCGCGACGACATCGACGTCGCCGTCGCCGCGGCCTGGGCTCTCGACGAGGTGGCCGACGGCGCCCGCGTCGCGGGCCGCACCGCCCGCGTGCACCTCAAGGTCGACACCGGGCTGGGCCGCAACGGGATCATGCCCGACGACCTGCCGGCCGTCCTCGACCGTGCGCAGGCGCTGCAGGCGGAGGGCGCGCTCGCCGTCGTCGGCGTCATGTCGCACTTCGCGCTCGCGGACGAGCCCGACGACCCGTCGGTGAAGATGCAGACCCACGTCTTCGACGAGGCGGTCCGCACCGTCGAGGCGGCCGGGATCGACCTCGAGGTGCGGCACATCGCCAACTCCGCGGCGACCCTGACCAACCCGGCGTCGCACTACGACCTGGTGCGCCCGGGGATCGCCGTCTACGGCCTCTCGCCGGTGCCGCAGCTCGGCGTGCCGGGCGACTACGGCCTACGGCCGGCGATGACGCTGGAGGCGCGGCTCGCCACGGTCAAGCGCGTGCCGGCCGGCCACGGCGTCTCCTACGGGCACTTCTACGTCACGCCGCAGGACACGGTGCTCGGCGTCGTGCCGCTCGGCTACTCGGACGGGATCCCGCGGCACGCCTCCGGCGGTTCGCTCGGCCCGGGCGGTCCGGTCCTGGTGGGCGGTGGTGTGGACGACGTCGCCGCACCCGCGACCGGCCTCGGCACCGCCCGCGTGCTGCGCGTCGCGGGCCGGGTCTGCATGGACCAGATCATGCTCGACCTCGGCCCGTACGCATCGGAGCAGGCCGGCGACGTGGTCACATTGTTCGGGGCGTCGGACGGGCTCGCCCGTGCCGGAGCGCCCAATGCCGAGGACTGGGCTCAGGCCGCCGGCACCATCAGCTACGAGATCGTGACGCGCCTCGGCGCGCGCGTGCCCCGTGTGTACGCGGGCACGGCAGGAAGGGAGACCGCGTGAGCGGGGCAGTGAACGGACCGGGCGACATCTCGACGTCGGAGGCGGTGGTCATCGAGCTGCCCGACGCCGACACGACGCGCGCCTTCGGGGCAGCGCTCGCCGGGGTGCTGCGCTCCGGGGACCTGGTGATCCTCACCGGCGACCTCGGCGCGGGCAAGACGACCCTGACCCAGGGCATCGGCGCGGCGCTGAACGTGCGCGGGCAGGTGGCCTCGCCCACCTTCATCGTGGCGCGCGAGCACCCGCCCCTGCCGCGCGAGGACGGCACGCGCGGCCCCGGGCTGGTGCACGTCGACGCCTACCGCCTCGGCGGGCTGGGCGAGCTCGACGCGCTCGACCTGGACTCCTCCCTGGAGGACTCCGTGACGGTCGTGGAGTGGGGGCGCGGCCTCGCCGAGACGCTCGCCGACGACCGCCTGGAGATCGACCTGGAGCGGCCGCGGGGCGCTGCACCGGCGTTCGACCCCGGCGTGGAGGCGCCCGAGGACCCGGAGGCGGGGACGCGCAAGGTGACGATCCGCGCGATCGGCCCGCGGTGGGTCGGCGTGGACCTCGGGGCGTTGCTGGGCTGACTGACCAGGAGCACGGCCGGGTAGCGGCAGCGTGCGAGCACATGGTGGGAGCTGACGGGCTTGAAGGTGTTGTTCTCTGCTTCGACCAGAGAGCTGGAGCTGTCTGGAACCGGACAGGAATTCTTGCGCTTGTCGCGAGACCTGCGAAGTGCCGACAGCGCGTTCTCCCTGTTTGAAGACCCGGACCCGCACCCGTATGAGACGGCGCTACGCCGGATGGAGATTCGGCAAGCGGTCGGCAAGGTGAAGATCCACGTGCCTGCAGATGGCGTCCTGGAGATCGGCGGGGACTCGGATTCTATGGCTTTCCTCGCAGAGAACATCGAGGATTTTGCGGTATCTGCGAGTGGAAGCTACCACTGGCACGTCGAACATTTTCCGGGACACGAGTATCTGGACGAGGCCTCCGTACCGCTGGTCGTCATGATCGACGGGAGCGGGGAGTCCTGAAGCCGTCGGAGAAGCTTGGGCCGACAGGCTCGGAGTATTTGAACCTCCTGCATTGCCTGGAGATGCAGGAAGACAGCCTGATCGAGGTGTTCGTGACCTCGGCTTCGTACGAGCAGTGGGTCGCCGCGATCGAAGGGCTCACTGCGGGTGGTTTCATTCTCGGGATGAAACATCATGACTCCGACGTGCCCGTCGATCTAGATCCCGAGATGTTCAATGAAGGCGATAGCGTGGATTACCTCCTGTCGGTCCAGGTGGGTCGGCAGTCGTGGACTACTCAGTTCTATTCGTTAACACTCATTGACTTTCAAGGCGATCCCCGAAGCGTGCGCACGGAGAGGGATATTGCAGACGTTGCGGAATTCATGCGAGTGATTTCCGAGGCGACTGGGCGGGCGGTCAGCCTTTCGTCCGAGACGCTCGACTATGCGAACGCAACGGCCTACATGACAGTAACCGCGAATGGGGCGCCGGACGGCCCCACCGGGCCAGGCGCGCAACGGTCCGCACGGCAAGCTAGACGGATCGAGCGTTGACGGTGCCGCCGCGCTCCGCGGCACACGGACAGGCTCCCGCCATCGCCGTCGGTCAGTAATACCCTGGTCACGTGGCCGTTCTAGCTCTCGATACCTCAGCAGCCGTCGCCGTCTCGCTCGTCGACGAGGAGGGCGCGCGCCTAGCGTCGCGCTCCTCCGACGAGCGTCGCAGGCACGCCGAGTCGCTCGCGCCCCTGATCTCCGAGATCCTCGACGAGGCGGGGATCGAGCGCGCCGACCTGACAGCGGTCGTCGCCGGTACGGGGCCGGCCCCGTTCACGGGGCTGCGCGTCGGGCTGGTGACCGCCCGCACGCTCGCGCTCTCCCTCGGCATCCCGGTGCTGGGCGTGCCCAGCCTCGACGCGCTGGCCGTTCAGGCCGTCAGCGACCTCGGGCTGCGCGCGGGCCAGGAGATCCTGGCCACCTCCGACGCCCGCCGCAAGGAGGTCTACTGGGCGCGTTACCGCGTGGTCGCGCACGAGGGGCCGCACGGCGTCCCCGTCGTGGAGCGGACCGCCGGGCCGGACGTCGACCGGGCCGGCTTCGTGGCCCAGGGCCAGCTCCCGACGCCGGACGGCGGCGACACCCCGCTGCCCGTCGTGGTCGGCGAGGGCGCGATGCTCTACCCCGAGTTCCTCCCCGTGGCCGACGACGCCCCGCTCGTCCCCGACGCGACCGTGCTCGCCCGGCTGGCGCTCGTCCGCCGCGCCGCGGGCGAGGAGCTGCCGACCGAGCCGCTGTACCTGCGACGTCCGGACGTGCACGAGCCGGGGTCGCCCACCGGCACGGGCGCCAGCTCCGGAGCTGGCTCGGCCGCCGCCGGCGGTGCCGCGTGATCACCGAGGTGCGTCTGCGCCCGCTGCGCAACGCCGACTTCGACCGCGTGCTGCAGCTCGAACGACAGCTCTTCGGCCGGGGCGCCTGGACCTACGGCATGCTCGCCGACGAGCTCGCCGGCCTGGGCCGCTGGTACATCGTGGCCGAGCCGGAGCGGCTCGACCGCGCGGGGGAGCAGCCCGTCGTCGGCTACGCGGGGCTGTGGTTCGACGGCGACGTCACGCAGATCATGACGATCGGCGTCGACCCCGACGTCCAGCGCCACGGCGTGGGGCGGCAGCTCATGGACGCGCTCATCGAGCGGTCCCGCAAGGTCAAGGCCGAGGCCGTGCTGCTGGAGGTGCGGGTCGACAACCAGCCCGCGATCGAGATGTACCGGGACTTCGGCTTCCAGATCCTGGGCGTGCGCAAGCGCTACTACCAGCCTGAGGACGTCGACGCGTACACGATGCGCCTGGACCTGTCCGAGGTGGAGCACCCGACGGCGGACGCCCCGCTGGAGTCGCCGGTTGACGCTCCGACCGACACCCCCGACGACGCCGCAGGAGACGCCGCATGAGGGAACGAGTTCTGGTCGACGCCGCCACACTGGCCGCCGACCTGCAGGTCAGCGCGGCCCCGGACCCGGTCGAGGGGCGGCCCGTCGTGCTCGACGTCCGCTGGGCGCTCGGCATGACCGACGGCCACGACCAGTACCGTGCCGCCCACGTCCCGGGCGCCGTGTACGTGGACCTGGACACGGAGCTGGCCGCGCACGGGGCGCCCACCGACGGGCGGCACCCGCTGCCCTCGGCGTCGGCGTTCCAGCAGGCCGCGCGCCGCTGGGGGGTCTCGGCGGGCTCGCGCGTCGTCGTCTACGACTCCGTGGGCGGCACGTCGGCGGCCCGCGCCTGGTGGCTCCTGCGGTACTTCGGCGTCGAGGACGTCCGCATCCTCGACGGCGGCCTCGCCGCCTGGACGGCAGCGGGCCGCGCCCTCGAACCGGGTGACGTCACGCCCGAGCCGGGCGACGTCGTCGTGCAGCCGGGCGGGATGCCCGTGCTCGACGCCGACGCCGCCGCCGAGCTGGCGGACGGCGCGGGTCTGCTCCTGGACGCCCGGGCCGCCGAGCGGTACCGCGGCGAGGTGGAGCCCGTGGACCCGCAGGCCGGGCACGTGCCGGGCGCCGTCAGCGCGCCGACCAGCGAGAACCTGGGGCCGGACGGCCGGTTCCTGCCGACCGGGGACCTGAAGCGGCGCTTCGGCGAGCTGGGAGTCGCGGACGGCGGGACCGTCGGCGTCTACTGCGGGTCCGGAGTCACGGCGTCGCACGAGGTGGCGGCCCTCGCGATCGTCGGCGTGGACGCCGCCCTGTACCCGGGCTCGTGGTCGCAGTGGTCGAACGACCCGTCGCGGCCCGTCGCGGTGGGCTGAGTCCGGCGCGACGCCGGTGCGACGGCCCGGCCCGCGCGGACCGGGTCAGGGCGTGGGGCTGACCTCGTTGAGCACCAGGATCTTCTGCCACACCTTGCGGGCCATGCCGAGCGTCAGCGACTCGATGGTCGAGACCGTGTTCAGCACGATGTCGTCCTGCGACTCCTCGGCGCACAGCGCCGCCGCCTTGCCCACGATCGACAGCAGCTCGGTGCAGTACTCCAGGTAGTACTCGATCTGCTCGGGGGTCAGGTCGACGTCGTTGTGCTCCGCCTCGCCCGCGAAGGCGTCCCGCAGGATCTCGGGCTCCTTGGTCAGCTGGTGCATGTCGATGATGTGCGCCAGGGAGCGCAGCCGGTGCAGCTTGGCCAGCAGGTCGGAGCGCTGCACCCGCTGCGGCACCGAGTGCAGCACCACGACGGCGACCGCGACGAACACGATGTCGTTCACCGCGCTCTCGATGAGCGGCAGCCAGTCCAGGCCGTTGTCCGGCGCTTCGGTGCCCGCGGCCTCGACGGCGAAGCCGAACGCGACCACGGCCACGAGCACCACGAGGGCGATCAGGACGCGCGACCCGGCCTGTACCAGCCGGCTGCGGCGGCGGGTGCCGGCGGACGTGTCCGCCACCTGCTCGGTCAGGGCCACGAGCTCCTGGGCCACGAGATGGATGCCGCGGTCGGGGAACCGCACGCCGATGCGGTCGCGCAGCCGCCGCGCCGTGTCGATGACCGGGACGGGCTCGAGCTTCTCCAGTGTTCTGACCCACACGGGACGCAGCGTAGGGCCATGGACCCCGACGCCGGGGCGTCGTCCGGGCCGCGCCCGGGGTGAAACCGTGCGAGCGACCTCCCGCCAACTTCATGCACGTTGATAGAGTCGGCGACCGCCCGCGTGCAAGTGCGCGGTCGCGGACGAGGAGCGCGCGCATGGTACGTCGGGCCAACACTGCATCCGGGTTGTTCGCCGTGCTGGGCCTCGAACCGGCGCAGGAGCTCGCCTACCGGCACCTCCTGTCGGTCGGCTCGGCCAGCGTGGCGCAGCTCGCCGCCGCCACGGAGGTGGACCAGCCCGTCGCCGCGGCCTGGCTGGACCGGCTGGAGAACCTGGGCCTGGTGCTGCCCGTCGACGGCACGGCCGGCTTCGCCGCCGTCGACCCCCGCAGCGCGCTCCGCGCCCTGACCGACGGCCACACCATGCACCTCAACCGGCTGCGCGAGCACATCCCGGAGCTCGCCGCGGTGTTCGAGGACGCGCGCCGCGGTTCCGACGCGCCGACCCTGACCCGCCTGGTGTCCGGGCACAGCGACATCGCCGACTGGTACGGGCGCCTCGGGCACGAGGTGGAGGGGGAGTTCCTGGCCTTCGACCGGCCGCCGTACGTGGTCACGCCCACCGACTCGCTGGAGGACCTGGCGATCTCGCGGGGCGTGGTCTGGCGGTCCGTCTACGGAGCGGCGTCGTTCGACCTGCCGGGACGGCTGGACCGGGTGCGCCGCGACGTCGCGATGGGGGAGCGGGCCCGGGTGACCGCGACGGTACCGGTCAAGCTCGCGATCATCGACCGGCGCCTCGCCCTGGTCTCGCTCAACCTGTCCGAGGAGACCCCCGAGGCCCTGGTCACGGCGTCGCCGCCCCTCGTGGAGGCGCTGTGCCTGATGTTCGAGAGCTACTGGGAGGGCGCCCAGCCGCTGCGCCAGTGGCGGTCCGAGGGCGCGCCCGAGCCGCGGCCGGTCTCCGGGCGCTCGCGGAGCGACCGCGGGCCGACGGCGGAGGAGCGGGAGCTGCTCGCCCTCTTGACGGCGGAGGTCAAGGACGACGTCATCGCCCGCGAGCTGGGCATCTCGGTCCGGACGCTCGGGCGCCGCCTGCGCGACCTGATGGACGCGCTCGGGGCGACCAGCAGGTTCCGCGCCGGCGCCGAGGCCGCGCGGCGCGGCTGGATCTAGCGCCCGGTCCCGTGCCCGGCCCGGGGTCCGGCTCAGACGGTGTTATCTGCCGTCTGAGCCTGCGGTTCGCTCCGGGCGGTGCGCCTCGTTCCTCGGCGCTCCGCCTGCGCTCACCTCCGGCTCAGACGGTGATCGTGGTGAGCGGCATCGACGAGTCCACCGGGATGTCCAGGTTGCTCGGGGCCACCCCGGCGCGCACCACCGCGGAGCCGAGCGCCGCGATCATCGCGCCGTTGTCCGTGCAGTAGCGGATCGGCGGGATGCGCAGGTCGATGCCGGCCTCGGCGCAGCGCTTGGCCGCCATGTCACGGAGCTGGCTGTTGGCGGAGAACCCGCCGCCGACGACGAGCGTGTCCACGCCGTGCCGGTGGCAGGCGGCGATCGTCTTGGCCGTGAGCACGTCGGCGACGGCCTCGGCGAACGACGCCGCGACGTCGTGCACCGGGATCTCCTGGCCGGCGTCCGTGCGGGCCTCGACCCAGCGGGCCACCGCCGTCTTGAGGCCGGAGAACGAGAAGTCGTAGGCGTGCTTGGCCTGGTCCTTCGCGGCCGTGAGGCCGCGCGGGAACCGGATGGCGGTGGGGTCGCCCTCGCGCGCGAGGCGGTCGATGTGCGGGCCGCCGGGGTAGGGCAGGCCGAGCAGGCGGCCGACCTTGTCGAAGGCCTCGCCCGCGGCGTCGTCGAGCGTGGAGCCGAGCTCGGTGACGTTCGTGGCGATGTCGTCCACCAGCAGCAGCGAGCTGTGCCCGCCGCTCACCACGAGCGCCATCGCCCGCTCCGGCAGGGGGCCGTCCACGAGCTGGTCCACGCACGCGTGGCCGATCACGTGGTTCACGCCGTACAGCGGCTTGTTCAGGCCGAGGGCGAGGGCCTTCGCGGCGGACGCGCCGATCGTGAGCGGCCCGACGAGCCCGGGCCCGGCGGTGACCGCGATGGCGTCGACCTCGGACAGGTCGACGTCGGCCTCGCCGAGGGCCTTCTGGATCGTGGGGATCATCGCCTCGAGGTGGGCCCTGCTGGCTACCTCGGGGATGATTCCGCCGTAGCGAGCGTGCTCCTCCATCGAGCTGGCCACCGCGTCGACCAGCAGGTCGTTTCCGCGGACCAGCGCGACGCCGGTCTCGTCGCAGGAGGTCTCGATACCGAGCACCAGTGGATCTGCCATGTGCTCCAGCCTAGTTCCCCGGGGCCGGTGAGCGGGGAACCGGGCGGTGTGTGACGCGCGGACGTGCGGGACGTCACGGTTGAATCTGGAACTATCGCTTGAAGCAACTTGTTGTCGCGCGTATGACCGACACCGTTCTTGAGGCCCAGGGCCTCGCCATCGACGACGCGACCGCCGACCGCCTGTTCCGCACCGCGCGGACCGTCACGACCTTCGCCGAGTCCGAGGTGACCGACGAGCAGCTCGCCGCCGTCTACGACCTCGTCAAGTGGGGCCCGACGGCCATGAACACGAGCCCGCTGCGCATGCTCGTCGTCCGCACGCCGGAGGCCCGGGAGCGCCTCGTCGCCCGCGTGCCCGAGGGCAACCAGGAGCGCGTCCGGAACGCGCCCGTCACCCTCGTGCTCGCCTACGACACCGACTTCCACGAGCACCTCGACCGGCTGATCCCGCACATGCCGGGCGCGCGCGACATGTTCGCCGGCGACGCCGGGGCGCGCGCCGAGATGGCGCGCACCAGCGCCCTCATCCAGGCCGGATACCTGATCGTCGGCCTGCGCGCCGCCGGCCTCGCCGTCGGCCCGATGCACGGGATCTACGACCAGATCGACGCCGAGTTCTTCGCCGAGAACGGCTGGAAGGGCCTCCTCGTCGTCAACGTCAGCGCGGCCGACGGCGCCGACACCACCCGCCCCCGCGCCCCGCGCCTGAGCTTCGACGACGCCGCGCAGGTCATCTGACCCCGCGCGTCGTCTGACCCCGCGCATCGTCCGACCCCCGGCGCGCCGGCGTCAGGCGGGCAGCGGCCGGCCGGTCCGCATCTCCTCCAGCATCGCGCGCACAACCGGCACCAGGTCGCCGTCGTGCGCGGCGGCGACCCGCTCCTGCCGCCGGTACGACGGCCCGGTGCGGAGGATGTCCCGCACCCCGGCCAGCTCCGCCGCGCAGCCCAGCCGGTGCGCCACGGGCTCCAGCTCGACCAGGAGCTTGCCGATCGCGTCGACGAGCGCCCCCTGGTTGCCCTCGGCGTCCAGGATCACGGTGGCGTCCAGCCCGTAGCGGGCCGAACGGAACTTGTTCTCCGCCACGTACCAGGGGGGCAGCTCGACCAGGGCCCGGCCC
>NZ_JBHWZO010000130.1:0-17407 GCF_042728455.1 Promicromonospora sp. NPDC060204 | reverse complement strand
GCGTCCGACGACGCCGCGCGCCTGCGCGTGGTGGTGGACCAGGTCGCGTCCCTGACGGACCTGTCCGCCATCGCGCTGCACCGCCGGCTGGTCGACCGCTCCGCGGCGTGAATCAGATTTGACGCATCGACACCTACGGTCGAGACTGCTCATATCTGATTCATTGTGCCGATCGGGAGGAGTGAATCACATATGATTCAGCGATGGTTCCGCGTCCGCGGACTCACCGCCCTCGGCGCCGCCGTCAAAGGCGCGCGGGAGTCCGTCGGCCTCAGCCAGTCCGAGCTCGCCGAGCACATCGGCTCCTCGCGACCGACGCTCTCCCGGCTGGAGCGCGGCGTGCCCGTCACCACCGAGGTGCTGACCAAGACGCTCGCGCGCGCCGGCTACGAGATCTACGTCGTTCCCCGCAGCGCGCACGTCAGAGTGGAGTTCGACGATGCCGGCTGAGAGCACGCTCGCGGTCTGGCTCCATGGGATCCAGGTCGCCGAGCTGACGCAGCTCCGCAACGGCCGCCTACGCCTCTGGTGGACACCCGAGGCGATCACCCGCTGGGGTGAGGGTTCGTGCCCGCTCTCGCTCTCGCTGCCGATCACCGTACGTCGCGTCCAGGGCCCTCACCTCAAGCGCTACTTCGACGGCCTTCTGCCCGAGTCACCGCTTCGCGGACAGCTCGAACGTGAGCACCGACTTGCCCCGGACGACGCGTTCGGTCTGCTCAGAGCGCTCGGCGCGGAGTGCGCGGGAGCGGTACAGGTGCTGCCACCCGGAACCGAACCGTCGTCGGGCACGCTTCGGGTCCTCTCGGACGCGGAGGCCGACGGCATCGTGTCCGACCTCCCGACGCTTCCGCTCGCGGACGACCTCCCGATGACCGCGTCGCTCGGCGGGATCCAGGCCAAGGTTCTGCTCACGGCGACCCCGGACGGCTGGGCCTGGCCGCTCGACGGCGCGCCGTCGACGCACATCGTCAAGCCTGAGCCACTCTCCGACGCGGTGATACCCGACCTCGTGCGCCTTGAGGACTGGACGATGCGCCTCGCGCGCGCCGCGGGCATCGACGCCGCGGCGACCGAGGTCCGGGAGTTCGGCGGCCGCACCGCGATCGTGGTCGAGCGCTACGACCGGGTCGACGGCGAACGGATCCATCAGGAGGACCTGGCACAGGGCCTCGGGCTCGCGACCCGGGACAAGTACGAGCAGGCACGCAGTCCAGGCCACCTCACGGAGCTCGCCGAGCGTGCCCACGAGCACGCCGCCGACCCGGACGGCTTTCTCGACACCCTGCTGGAGCAGGTGACCTTCAACGTCGTCGTGGGCAACGGCGACTCGCACGCGAAGAACTACTCCTACGTGATCGACGCGGAGGCCCGCGTGCGTCCGGCGCCCCTGTACGACGCAGCCGCCGTGCAACTGGTCGTCCCCCGGTACGACCGGTCCGGCCTGGCCGTGAACGGTAAGACCCGTCTGCAGTACATCGGCCCCACCGACCTCGCGGCTGAGTCGGTCGCCTGGGGGCGGTCGGCCGAGCGGTCCAGGAAGCTCGTGGACGACGTCGTCGAGCGGATCCGCGAGGCCGCGCGCGACGTCGAGGACGATCCCTGCGACGTGCGGGAGAAGCTGCTCGAACGGGCCGCGGGGTTCGGTCGGGCCTGAGCACCGACCGGCCCCGCGACCGCCTCAGCCCTTGACGGAGCCCGCCGTCAGGCCGCCCACGATGTACTTCTGCAGGAACAGGAACAGCGCGAGCACCGGCAGGGCCGAGACGACGGCGCCCGCCGTGAACAGGCCCCAGTTGGCGTCCTGCAGCGACGACACCCAGCCGTAGAGCCCCACGGCGAGCGTCCAGTTGTCCTCCGACTGGAGCAGCACGCGCGCGATGATGAACTCGCCGAACGTGCTGATGAAGCTGAGCAGCCCCACCACGGCGAGGATCGGCGCGGTCAGGCGCAGCACGATGGTCCAGTAGATCTGGGCGTGCGAGGCGCCGTCGATCTTCGCGGCCTCGTCGATCTCGCGCGGCACGGTGTTGAAGAACCCGTACATGAGGAACGTGTTCACGCCGAGCGCGCCGCCGAGGTACACGCAGATCAGCGACAGCTTGGAGTCCAGGCCGAGGCCGGGCACCACGTTCCCGAGCGAGATGAGCAGCAGGAAGATCGCCACGAAGGCGAGCATCTGCGGGAACATCTGGATGATCAGCAGGGCCGTGAGCCCCACCCGGCGTCCGCTGAACCGGAACCGCGAGAAGGCGTACGCGGCTGCGGCGCCCATGAGCACGGTGCCGGCGCCCGTCGCGACCGCCACCACCAGGGTGTTGGCCATCCAGGTCCAGAACCGCGTGCCGGCCAGGGCCGCGTAGTTGGCGCCCGAGACCGACGCGAACAGGTCGTTCGAGCCGGTCAGGGTGCCGCCGTCGGCCAGGGACGCAGAGACGACGTAGACGAGCGGGAAGCCTGCGTAGACCACGGCGAGGATGCCGACCAGGTGCCGCCAGCCGATCTCGGAGAACCAGCGGGCACGCTGCCCGGGGCGGCGGGGAACGTGTGCGGTGCGCGGGCTCATCAGGCGATCTCCTCGAGCGATCGGGTGCGCCGGAACGCGAGGGCGGAGATGGTCGCGACCACCACGAAGATCACGATCGACAGGGCGCTGGCCAGGCCGTAGTCCTTGGCCGCCGTCCCGTCCAGGCCGGAGACCGAGTAGACCATCGAGATGAGGATGTCGGTGTGCCCGAGCGGCACCGAGGCGTCGTCGAACCGCGGGCCGCCGCCCGTGAGCATGTAGATCAGCGTGAAGTTGTTGAAGTTGAACGCGAACGACGAGATGAGCAGCGGCGCCGTCGCGACCAGGAGCAGCGGCAGCGTGATGGAGCGCCACGTGCGCCAGCGGCCGGCGCCGTCGATCTTCGCGGCCTCCAGCACGTCGGTCGGCAGGGACTGCAGCGCGCCCGTGCAGATCAGGAACATGTACGGGAAGCCGAGCCACAGGTTCACGCCGAGCACCGCCAGCTTGGCGAGCACCGGGTCGGTGAGCCACGGGATCGACGCCCCGCCCAGCAGCACCTCGTTGACGAACCCGTAGGAGCGGTTCAGCATGCCGGACCACAGCAGCGCCGCGAGGAACCCCGGGATCGCGTACGGCAGGATCACGAGCGTCCGGTAGATGCGGCGGCCGCGCAGGCGCGCGTCGTTGAACGCGATCGCCAGGAACAGGCCGAGCAGGAACGTCGAGGCCACCGAGAGCACGGCGAACGCGAACGTCCAGACCAGGATCTTGCCGAACGGCCCGGCGTACCGCTCGTCGCCGAACGCGGTGACGAAGTTGTCGAACCCGACCAGCACGCGCCAGCCGACGGGGAGCGTGGTGCCGTCGGCGGCCTCGAACTGGCCGTCGTCGTTGGGCGTGTACGTCACCCCGGTGGTCGTGTCGGTCATGGTGTCCGACGCCGCGTCGTACTCCAGCGTGGACGTGAAGACGTAGCCGGTGCGCGCGTCCTGCGTGCGGACCGAGCCCTCGTTCGGGTCGTCCGAGACGGGGACGCGCAGCTTCGTGACCTCCTGCTGCCGCTCCAGGACGGCGGCGTACTCCAGCACGTCGTAGCCGGGCAGCGCGGTGACCCGGCCGGCGTCGACGGTCGCGCCGTCCACCAGCTCCAGGGGCTGGTCGGCCGTGCCGGCCTCCACCGCGCCGTCGGGCGAGACGATCGCGAAGCCGAGCGTGTCGCCGTCGGCCACGACCGTCAGCGGCGAGGAGGGCGAGCCCTCGACCCGCCGCTCGTTCTGCACCAGGAGGGCCTCGATGGCCTGCTCCTTGGTGCTGTTGTGCCCGTCGCCGTAGTTGGTGAACGCGACGTAGCCCGTGTAGGCCACCACGTACACCTGGTAGACGAGCAGGAAGGCCAGGCCCGGCAGGATGTACTTCAGGGGCAGCGCGCGCTTGGAGAAGTAGGCCCAGTTGGCTACGAGCAGCAGCGCCACCATCGCGGCGAGGACGCCCCAGGACTCGGCGCCCCACGCGGCCAGCACTGCGTAGACGCCCAGGGCGTCCACCAGGGCGATCAGGACGAGCTTGACGAGAAACCCGGGGCTCCAGCCGGTCCGGCCGGAGCCCCGGGTCACGGGTGAGTACATCAACCGATCTCGCCCTGGATGTCGGTGACCATCTTGTCCCAGGCCTTGGCCGGGTCGGACTTGCCGGAGATGATCGCGGCCTCGGTCACACCCCAGTACGCCCAGACGGCACCCATCTCGGGCAGCGACGGCATCGGGACGGCGTCGGCGCCGACGGCGCGGAAGCCCGCCGTGATCGGGTCCTCGGACGCGGTGTCGGCGGCCTCGATGAGGGCCGGCGGACGGTCGCCCGCCTCGTAGAGCGCGAGCTGCGCCTCGGGGGTGGCCATGTAGTTGACCAGGAAGTCGTTGGCGAGCAGCGCGTTCTCGCTCTGCGCGCTCACGTAGAAGCCGGCCACGCCCACGAACGGCTGGGCGGGCTCGCCGCCGGCGCTCGGGAGCGGGTCGATCGCCAGGTCGAGGTCGCCGAACGACTCCAGCATCCAGGGACCGCCCACGATGAACGGCGACTCGCCCTTGGCGAAGGCCGCCAGCGCGATGTCGTAGGTGACGTCGGTGCTCAGGTTGCCGGCGTCGCCCTGCTCCGCGAGCCACTCCGCGAACGCGGTGCCGCCCTCGCCGCCGAGCGCGAGCTCCGGCTTGTACGAGCCGTCCTCGTTCTGCTCGAACACGGGGGCGCCGAACGACGTCTGCAGCGGGTAGAACGTGTAGGGGTCGCCCTCGGTCGAGGTCTGGATCAGCAGCGGGTACTTGGTGCCGGCGTCCTTGCCGGCGGCGATCGCGTCGTCCCAGGTGGCGGGCGCCTCGGGGGCGAGCTCCGTGTTGCGGATCAGCGCGATGTTCTCCACGGCGTAGGGCAGGCCGTAGACCTGGCCGTCCTGCGTGAAGGCCGAGACGGAGACCGGCTCGAAGGCGTCGGCCGTGTCGCCGAGCTCGATCGGGGCCACGACGCCGTTGGTCGTGAGCTCACCCAGCCAGTCGTGGGCGCCGACGGTGATGTCCGGGCCCTTGCCCGTGGGCACCTGGGCCAGGAAGTCGGGGCGGATGTCCTCGAAGTTCTTCAGGACCACGTCCACCTGCGCGCCCGTGGCCTCCTCGAAGCCGGTGGCCGCGTCCTCGACGGCGGCCTGGCGGGTCTCGTCGACCCACACGGTCAGGGTGCTGCCCTCCCCGTTGGGCGGGGTGGACTCCTCGCCCCCTGCTTGATCCTCTGCGCCGCCCGAGCAGGCGGCCAGCGCCAGCGTCGTGGTCAGGACAGCGGCGGTCAGGATGCTCCGTCGCATCGTCACTCCCGATGGTTCGCGGCCCGACGTCGGGCCTGGGTTTCGATGCCCGAACCGTACGGGCACATCGTCCGATTGTGCAAGAAGTTGCGATAAAGTTTCAGCATCGCTTGCAACCCGGCATCCGACACCCGGTAAACACCCAGGACGAAGGAACCGCATGTCGCCTAGGCTGCCTGGCGTGCGCACCCGACTGACCGACCTCGCCGAACAGGCGGGGGTCTCCACCGCGACCGTGTCGCGCGTGCTCAACGGCAAGCCCGGCGTGGCGGGCGAGACCCGCCAGGCGGTGCTCGCCGCCCTGGACGTGCTCGGCTACGAGCGGCCGTCCGCGCTGCGCGCCCGCCCCGCCGGCCTCATCGGCCTGGTGGTCCCCGAGCTGTCCAACCCGGTGTTCCCCGCGTTCGCGCAGGCCATCGAGTCGCAGCTCGCGTCGCGCGGCTACACGCCGCTGCTGTGCACCCAGTCGCCGGGCGGCACCACCGAGGACGAGTACGTCGAGACGCTGATCGACCACGCCGTGGACGGCATCGTCTTCGTCTCCGGCAAGCACGCCGACACCCGGGCGTCGACCGAGCGCTACCAGCGCCTGCGCGGGCGCGGCCTGCCGATCGTGCTCATCAACGGCTACGCCGAGGGCATCGACGCCCCGTTCGTGTCGCCGGATGACAGCGCGAGCATCGAGCTGTCGGTGCGGCACCTGGTGGCGCTGGGCCACCGCAGCATCGGCATGGCCATCGGGCCGGACCGGTTCGTGCCCGCCAAGCGCAAGATCGAGGCGTTCGTGGCCCAGCTCCTGCGGCACGGCCTGGTGGCCACCGAGGAGGAGGCGCGCAAGCACGTCAGCCTCACGCTCTACACGCTGGAGGGCGGACAGGCCGCCGCCGGCGAGCTGTTCGACTCCGGGCACACCGCCGTGGTCTGCGGGTCCGACCTGATGGCGCTCGGCGCCGTGCGGGCCGCGCACGCCCGCGGCCTGTCCGTGCCCGACGACGTGAGCGTGGTCGGCTACGACGACTCGCCCCTGGTGGCGTTCACCGACCCGCCGCTGACGACGGTGCGGCAGCCGGTGGCCGACATGGCGCACGCGGCCGTGAGCGCCCTGCTCACCGAGATCCACGGCGAGCGCGCACCGCGGTCGGAGCTGCTGTTCACCCCCGAGCTGGTCGTGCGCGGCTCGACCGGCGCGGCGCCGCACGCGACCGTCTGACGGTCCACCGGCCGCCGTCCGACAGCGGGACGACGGCTGTCTGACGCAGCACACTGTCCGATCGGGCGCGATTCCTCCCGTACGCTTGCAGCAAGCGTTACAGCCCTTTTTCCCGACCCCTGAGGACGCGACACGTGACAAGCACTGCCCCGATCACCACCTCCGACCTCACCGCCGGAGCCCCCGTCCACACCCCCGCCGGCAACGGCGAGTGGTGGCGTGACGCGGTGATCTACCAGGTCTACCCGCGCTCGTTCGCGGACGGGAACGGCGACGGCACCGGCGACCTGCCGGGCGTCACGGCCAAGCTCGACCACCTGGCCCAGCTCGGCGTCGACGCCGTGTGGCTGAGCCCGTTCTACCGCTCGCCCCAGAAGGACGCCGGCTACGACGTGGCCGACTACCGCGACATCGACCCGCTGTTCGGCACGCTCGCCGACTTCGACGAGATGCTCGCCGGCGCCCACGAGCGCGGCCTGAAGGTCATCGTCGACCTCGTGCCCAACCACTCCTCCGACCAGCACGTCTGGTTCCAGGAGGCGCTGGCCGCCGCCCCCGGCTCGGCCGAGCGCGAGCGGTACATGTTCCGCGACGGCCGCGGCCCGGCCGGCGACGAGGCGCCGAACAACTGGCAGTCCATCTTCGGTGGCCCGGCCTGGACGCGCCTCGCCCCGCGCGAGGACGACGGCCCGCTGGGCCCGCAGTGGTACCTGCACCTCTTCGACTCCACGCAGCCCGACCTCAACTGGGACAACCCCGAGGTTCGCCTCGAGTTCGAGGACGTGCTGCGGTTCTGGCTCGACCGGGGCGTGGACGGGTTCCGCGTCGACGTCGCGCACGGCATGATCAAGGCCGCCGGCCTGCCCGACTGGGACGGCCAGGTCGCCATGGTCGAGGGCACCGTCGAGGAGGCCACCGAGGCCGACCCGGCCGCCCCCGAGGACGGTTCCACGGGCGCGGGCAACCGCGGCCCGATGTTCGACCAGGACGGCGTGCACGACATCTACCGCGCCTGGCACAAGGTGCTGGCCGAGTACGACGGCGACCGCTGCCTGGTGGCCGAGGCCTGGGTCGAGCCCCTGAGCCGCCTGGCCCGGTACGTGCGCCCCGACGAGATGCACCAGGCCTTCAACTTCTCGTTCCTCACGGCGCCGTGGGACGCGGCGACGGTGCGCACCGTCGTCAACGCCTCGCTGAGCACCATGGAGGCCGTCGGCGCCCCCACCACCTGGGTGCTGTCCAACCACGACGTGGTGCGGCACGCCTCGCGCTTCGGCCTGGAGGAGATCGGCGGGCGCCAGCTCAACGGCATCGGCGCGACCGACCCGCAGCCCGACGCCGCGCTCGGCCTGCGCCGCGCCCGCGCCGCGACCCTGCTCATGCTCGGCCTGCCCGGCTCGGCGTACATGTACCAGGGTGAGGAGCTCGGCCTGCCCGACCACACCGCCCTGCCCGACGACGTCCGCCAGGACCCGTCGTTCTTCCGCACGAACGGCGCCGAGCCGGGCCGCGACGGCTGCCGCGTGCCGCTGCCCTGGGTCGGCGGCGCGCCGGGCAACGGGTTCGGCCCCACGGGCAAGACCTGGCTGCCGCAGCCCGACGTCTACGCCGAGCTCGCCGCCGACCAGCAGTACGGCGTCAAGGGTTCGACGTACGAGATGTACCGCGCCGCGCTCGGCCTGCGCCGGGCCGAGAACCTCGGCGCGGGCACGCTCGCGTGGGTCGACTCCCTCGCCGACCACCCGGACGTCGTCGCCCTGCGGGTGGCGGACGTCGTCGTGGTCGCCAACCTCGGCGCGTCGTCGTTCACGCTGCCCGCCGGGGCGCAGGTGCTGGTCGCCTCGGGCGAGCTCGACGAGGACTCGGGCGAGCTGCCGTCGGACACGACGGTCTGGCTGCGCGCCTGACCCCTCCGGTCCCGGCTCAGAAGGCGGGGTCGCGGATGATCGGGCACGTCATGCAGTGCCCGCCTCCGCGGCCCCGCCCCAGCTCGGCGCCCGTGATCTCGATGACCTCGATGCCGGCCTTGCGCAGCAGGTCGTTCGTGGTGGTGTTCCGGTCGTAGGTGAACACGACGCCGGGCTCCACCGCGACGGCGTTGTTGCCGCTGTCCCACTGCTGCCGCTCGGACTCGTAGACGTCGCCGCCGGTCTCGATGACGCGCAGCTCGCCGAGCCCGGTCTCGCGGGCGACGACGTCCAGGAACGGCGTGCTGCCCTCGTCCGTGACCGCCACCGCCCCGCCGTCGCCGGGCCGCAGCACGAACGCGTGGATCGCCTCGACGATGCGCGGGTAGACCGTCACGGTGTCGACGTCGGCGAACGTCATGACGGTGTCCAGGTGCATCGCCGAGCGCAGCTTGGGCATGCCCGCGACGACCACCTGCTGCGCCGCGCCGCCCTCGAACAGGGCCGCAGCGACCTGCGTGATCGCCTGCCGCGACGTCCGCTCGCTCATCCCCACCAGCACGGTGCCGTTGCCCACGGGCATGACGTCGCCGCCCTCCAGCGTCGCCCGCTGGTGGTCGGTCTCCGGGTCGCCCCACCAGACGGTGGACCCCACGAAGTCGGGGTGGAACTCGTAGACGGCCTTCATCAGCAGCGTCTCGTCGTGCCGGGCCTGCCAGTACAGCGGGTTGAGCGTCACGCCGCCGTAGAGCCAGCAGGTCGTGTCGCGCGTGAACAGGGTGTTGGGTACCGGGGCCATGAGGTACTCCCGGGCGTCCTGCGTGTACTCGGCGAGCGACCGGTAGGCGGCCGGCAGGTCGGGCACGTCGTGGGTGGCCAGGCCGCCGATGAGGTACTCGGCGAGCTGCTCGGGGGCGAGCCCCTCGAGGAACCCGCGGGTTGCGTCGATCAGGCCCGGCCCGACGATGCCGGGGACGATCTTGCGGTCCAGCAGCCAGTCGCGGGCGCCGGGCACCCGCAGGGTCGCGGCGAGGACGTCGTGCAGCTCGACCACGTCGACGTCGCGCGCCCGCAGGTCCGCGACGAACGCGGCGTGGTGCTCGATCGCCCGGTCCACCCACAGCACGTCGTCGAACAGCAGGTCGTCGGAGTTGGTGGGCGTCAGGCGCCGGTGCGCGAGCCCGGGCCGGCAGACCAGCACCTTGCGCAGCCGCCCGACCTCCGAGTGCACCCCGTAGGCCGCCGAGGGCCGGGTCCCATCGCCGCTCTGGATCGTCATGGTCTTCCCTTTCGGACGGAGATGGCCTTCAGATGGAGATCGCGCCCGTGGCGAGCGCGACGACGCCGATCACCGCGCCGATGACCGACACGACGAAGATCACCAGCTCGCCCCGGCTGAACACGCGCCGGCCCTGCTCGCGCCGGGTCATCGCGAACAGGATGGTCGCCGGGGCGTAGATCACGAACGACAGCAGCACGAACGTCAGTCCCGCCGCGAACAGCAGGAACGCCGTGTACAGCACGGCCAGGGTCGCGATGACGAGGTCGCCGGTGGTGCGGCTGCCCTCCGCCGGGCCGCCGCGGCCCAGCGCCAGCTTGAGGGCGTAGCCCGCGGCCAGCAGGAACGGGATGAGGGACAGTGCGCTGGTCAGGTCGAGCGCGAAGGTGAACGCGTCGTCGGAAAGCAGCGTGACGAAGAGGACCACCTGGATCAGGGCGGTCGTCAGCAGGAGGGCGGCGCGGGGCACGTCGTTCGCGTCCTGCACCGCGAGGAACCGTGGCATGTCCCGGTCCTTGGCCGCGACGTACAGCACCTCGGACGCCATGAGCGTCCAGGCGAGATAGGCGCCGAGCACCGACACGATGAGGCCGACGCTCACGAACACGGCGCCCCAGCCGCCGACGGCCGCCTCCAGCACGCCCGCCATCGACGGCTGGCGCAGGTCGGCGAGCTCCTCCATCGGCAGGATCCCGTACGACACGATCGTCACGGAGGCGAAGATCGCGAGCACCATGAGGAAGCCCAGGACGGTCGCCCGGCCGACGTCCTCCCGGCGGCGCGCGTGCCGCGAGTAGACGCTCGCACCCTCGACGCCGAGGAAGACGAACACCGTGGCCAGCATGGTGCCGCGGACCTGCTCGAACAGCGGGCCGGTGATGCCGTAGCCCCGGAAGTTCTCCGCGAGCACCTGCGGGTCCAGCAGGAACACGCAGATGAGCACGAACACGATGATGGGCACCAGCTTGGCGACGGTGACGATGCGGTTGATCGCCGTCGCCTCCTTCACGCCGCGGCGCACGAGCAGGTAGAACAGCCACACGCAGGCCGACGACGCCACGAACGCGACGAGGGTGTCGCCCTCCCCGAGCGCGGGCAGCAGCGCGCCCAGCGTGGACATGATGAGGATCCAGTAGGTGACGTTGCCGACGCAGGCGCTCGCCCAGTACCCGAACGCCGAGAAGAAGCCGAGGTACTCGCCGAACCCGGCCTTCGCGTAGGCGTAGACCCCGGAGTCGAGGTCGGGCTTGCGGATCGCCAGGCGCTGGAAGACGAAGGCGAGCATGAGCATCCCGGTGCCGGCCACCGTCCAGGAGATCAGCGCCCCGAGCACCCCGGTCTCGCCGGCGAACCGGCTGGGCAGCGAGAAGACCCCCGCGCCGACCATGGAGCCCACCACCATGGCGGTGAGCGTGGCCACGCTGATCTTCGCCGTGCGGCCCTGCGTGCTGCTCTCCGACTGCTGCGCCATCACGAGACCCCCGAGCGGTCGAGCACGGTCCGGTCGCCCGGTTTACGTCTCCGTCGCCTCGCGCCCCTCGATGCTCCGGCAGAGCAATTACATACATGGGGGTAACTAGTCGGCAAAAGATGTCAGACCCGACCTCCTTCGCGCACCCCGCGGCGCGCGCCGCCCCGGTGTGGCCCGCGTCGCAGCGGCTCCCGGCGGGCGTGCGTCAGAATGGACCCCGTGACCTCCCTGCTCGGCTCCGCCCCGCTGCCCGACGCCGCCACCCGTCCGGGTGACGCGGCGCGCCCCGGCTCGCCCGTGCTCGCACCCCTCCAGATCGGGCCCATCACCGTGGGTACGCCGGTGGTGCTGGCCCCGATGGCCGGCGTGACCAACCGCGCCTTCCGCACCCTGTGCCGCGAGGCCGGGCGGTCGGCCGGGTTCGACCCGGGCCTGTACGTCGCGGAGATGGTCACCAGCCGCGCGCTCGTGGAGCGCAACGTCGAGGCCCTGCGGATCGTCACGTTCGGCGCGGACGAGACCCCGCGCTCCGCGCAGGTGTACGGCGTGGACCCCGCCACCGTGGGCGCCGCCGTGAAGATCATCGCGGGCGAGGACCGCGCCGACCACGTCGACCTCAACTTCGGCTGCCCGGTGCCCAAGGTGACGCGCAAGGGCGGCGGGGCCGCCCTGCCGTGGAAGCGGCAGCTCTTCACGGACATCGTCAAGGCCGCGGTCGAGGCCGCCGAGCCGCACGGCGTGCCCGTGACGGTCAAGATGCGCAAGGGCATCGACGACGACCACCTGACGTACCTGGAGGCGGGCCGGATCGCCGAGTCGCTCGGCGCCGCCGCCGTCGCGCTGCACGCGCGCACCGCCGCCCAGCACTACTCCGGCCAGGCCGAGTGGGAGGCCATCGCGCGCCTCAAGGAGGCCGTGCGGACGGTGCCGGTGCTCGGCAACGGCGACATCTGGTCCGCCGAGGACGCGCTGCGGATGGTCGAGGAGACCGGCGCCGACGGCGTCGTCGTGGGCCGGGGCTGCCAGGGCCGCCCCTGGCTGTTCGCCGACCTCGCCGCCGCGTTCAACGGCTCGGACCTGCGGATCCGGCCCGGCCTGCGCGAGGTCACCGACACGATCTACCGGCACGGCCTGCTCATGGTCGAGTACTTCGACGGCGACGAGGGCAAGGCCATGCGCGACCTGCGCAAGCACATGGCGTGGTACCTCAAGGGCTACGCCGTGGGCGGCGAGAAGCGGCACTCCCTCGCGCTGATCGACACCCTGGCCGAGCTCCGCGAGCGGCTCGACGCCCTCGACCTGGACGCTCCCTACCCCGGGGACGACGCCGAGGGTCCGCGCGGCCGTGCCGGCTCCCCCAAGACCCCGCACCTGCCGTACGGCTGGCTCGACTCCCGGGAGCTGTCCGAGGAGTTCGAGGCGAAGCTGCGCGAGGCGGAGCTGAGCGTCAGCGGCGGCTGAGAGCGGCCCGCCGGCGGCCGACCCGGCGGGTAGAACTCCCCGGGCGGCGGGTGAAGCCGAGCACGTCCGTTACGCTCCTTCCGTGCTGTCCGCCGTGGTCCGACGTGTCCCAGTGCCCGAGGTCAAGCCTCCCGCCGCCGACGACCCGCCCGAGATCGGCGGCTACGAGATCCGCGGCCGGCTCGGCCAGGGCGGCATGGGCGTGGTCTACCTCGGCGCGACCCGCAGCGGCCGCCTGCTCGCGATCAAGGTGATCCACCCCGAACGCACGGGCGAGAGCGAGTTCCGCACCCGGTTCCGCCGCGAGGTATCCGCCGCGACCCGGCTGCGCAGCCACCGCACGGCCGCCGTCGTCGACTACGACGTCGACGCGCCCACACCCTGGCTCGCCACCGAGCACGTACCCGGACCCACCCTCGCGCAGGCCATCACCGAGCTCGGCACCCTGCCCGAGGACGCCGTCCGCGAGCTCGTCACCGGCCTCGCCGAAGCCCTCGACGCGATCCACCGCCAAGGACTCGTCCACCGCGACGTCAAGCCCACCAACGTGCTGCTCGGCCCCGACGGGCCGGTCCTGATCGACCTGGGCGTGGTCGCCGACTCCGACGCGACCTCGCTGACCACCACCGGCGTCCAGCCGGGCACACCCCAGTTCATGTCGCCCGAGCAGGCCCGCGGCGAGGCCGTCACCGCCGCGACCGACGTGTGGTCGCTCGGCGCCGTCGCCCACCTCGCGGCGACCGGCACCCCGCCGTTCGGGACGGGCAGCCTGGCCACGGTCACCTACCGGATCGTGCACGAACCACCCGCCCTTAAGGACGTGCCGGCCGGCCTGCGGGGTCTGGTGACCGCGTGCCTGGCCAAGGACCCCGCCGCCCGCCCGACGCCGGCAGCGGTCCTCGCCGCGCTCGCCCCCCTGCCGCTGGTCGAGCCCGAGGTCACCGGCCTGACCGGCGCCGGCCTGGCCGGCGCGGACACCGTGCTGGGCGCGGAGCAGGCGCCGGACGCCGCGCCGCCGGACCCCGCGCCCGCGCCGGGCCGGGTGCGGCGCCGGGTCGTGACCGGCCTCGTCGCGCTCGGCCTGGTACTGGCCAGCGGCGGCGGCGCCGCGGCCCTGGTGCACTTCCTGGGCCCCGACGACACGCCCAGTGCACCCCAGGCCGAGGGGACGGCGCCCGCGGGGACCTCCGGCACGCCCAGCCCCAGCCCCAGCCCGAGCGCGAAGGAACCGTCGAAGAAGCCGTCCGCGTCGCCCAGCGCCCCGGCCACCCCTGTCGACGAGCCCGTCGCCGAGCCGGACGACGAGACGGCCGAGGAGCAGGACGCCGTCCTCACCGAGTTCCGGCCCGGCACCGTGTCGATCCCGGCGCAGGTCGAGGTGGGCCAGAAGATCACCGCGTGGCCGAAGGGCTGGACGCCGCAGCCGGCCGACAGGACGTGCGTGTGGAGCGTCGGCGGCGAGGAGCGGGACAACCTCGGGTCGTGCAGCTACACCGTCGCGCTCGGCGACGTGGGCAAACCCGTCCAGGTCAAGCTGACCGGCGGCCGGTCGGGGTACGCCGAGGCCGCGGTGCTCTCCAACGCCACCGGCACGGTGCCCCAGCCCTCTGTGCCGAAGCCGAGCTGCGGGGTCTACCTCACCACGGGCACGCTGCACGCCGGCTGGTTCGCCCACTGCGAGGTCAACCAGGACCCGAACGTCACCTATACGTGGACCTACGTCGACATCGACGGCGGCGTCGCCATCGGGTCGGAGGCGGAGCCGGCCGGTCCGCGCACGTGGATCCGCGGCAGCCACAAGGGGAACCGCATCACCGTGACGGTCGAGGCGGAGCGGGCGGGCTACCGGTCGGACGAGTTCCGCACCACGTTCACCATGCCGGCCGACTGGACCCCGCCCGAGTGACCGGGCCGGTCTCACGACCAGCCCGGCGGCGGGACCCGGCCCATGACCGACGCCGCCATGACGATCCCCGGCTCGTCCCGGCCGGACGCCGGCTCGCGGTCCCGGAGCAGCGCCGCGCCGTCCCGCGCCCAGGTGAGACCAGGGCGGCCGGACGCCTCCCGGTACAGCACGTCCAGGTGGTCCGGGTGGCGCTCGGCGAGCAGGGCGAGCACCCACGACGGCGCGTCCGGGTCGGCCAGCACCTGCGCGAGCCGCCGCGGCTTCCACGGCAGGAGCGGCGCCGTGTGCACCTCGCGGAGCTGCGCATACCAGTCGAGCAGCCGCAGCCCCTTGACGGGGTGGTGCACCAGGGCGAACGTCGCGTCGTCGGGGTCGGCGGCGTCGTCGGGCAGCCAGCGCTCGTCGCGGAGCGCGCCGAGCAGAGCGAACTCCTCGGCCGGGGCCCCGACCCGGTCCTTGAACCGCAGGCAGCAGTCCACGACGTGCGACGCGGTGCCCTCGACCACGACGTCCCCGAAGAGGTCGAGGAAGGCCCGGTGGTGGTCGGCGACGAGCTCGCGGGCGCGGGCCAGCGTGCGCGGGTTGCGGAAGGCCGGGGACGGCGACGACGTCAGCAGCGCCACGACGCCGTGCACGACACCCTCGATGGCGTCGGGCAGGAAGACCGCCGGGGTGCTCGCGAAGACCCAGACCGCGCCGACGGGCAGCACCCGCCCGGACAGCGGCAGACCGGGTGCGAGGGCGACCGCGCGGATCTCGGAGCGTCCCGTGAACACCCGGTAGTCCAGGTCGTCCTCCAGGTTGTGCAGCACCGCGTGCTCGTCCACCAGGTCGGTCACGATGAAGTGGCCGAGCACCCCGCCGTCGTGCCACTGCTCCAGGAGCGCACGCTCGGCCGCGTCGAGGACGAGGCCGGCGGGGTCGGTGCCGTCGTCCTCGTCCTCGCCGCCGGGGCCGTGGACCGCGCCCCACGCCCCCTCGGCGAGGAGGCGGCGGACCAGGGACCCGCGCTCCTCCCGGGGCCCGGCGTGAACCAGCAGGTCCGTCGCGCAGTCCCGGGTGACGGCGGCGTACCGCTCGGGGTCGACCTCGCCCGCGGGCACGAGCGACTCGGACCGGACGTACCCCACGAGGCGCTCGACGGCCGCGGCGTTGGCGGGCCGCAGCACGTGGGCGGCCAGGCGGCCGGCCAGCCGGGCCGCGAGGTCGAGCCGGCCGCGCAGGCTCAGCCCGTCGAGGGGGCCGACGGCGGTGGTGGTCGGCGTGGACCGACGTGATGAACTCATAGGGATATCATTCGGCACGAACATCTATCGCGCTGGGCCACGAGGCGTCATTGTGGATAACTTTTCGCCCCTGATCGACCGGCTTGCCCGGCCCGCGAACGGGTCGTTCGATAAAAGATTGAGGTCGATCTTCGGCGTGAAGAGCGCATAGGACGCAAAGTAGACGAAGATCAGCCTTGCACCATCGCTACCGTCCTCACCTGTTCTGACCGAAAGGGACTTACCCAACATGGCATCGGAGAAACGTCCCCGACGCGTTCCGGCGGTCATCGCCGACACGCGGAGGAACCCGGGCTTCGCCCTGGGTGCCTTCGGGCTCTCGGCCTGGGCCTACATCGGCATGTCGCACACGATCGCCGCCTATGAGGGCCCCCGGCTCGGCTACGCCCTGGGCGTCGCCTACGAGGCACTGGTGATCGGCCTCGCCTGGGAGGGGCGCCGCCGGGCAGACCGCGCGCTCGAGACGGGCCGCCCGGTGTCCGGGCACGCCCGCTGGCTCGGCGGCGCGATCGTCGTCGGCATCCTTTCCGGCGCGCTCGCCGCGTGGCACGGCTGGCTGCTCGGGGAGGGCATCTTCGCCATCTCCCGCGCCGTCGCGCCCGTCCTGGCCGCCGTCGCGGTCCACCTCTTCTTCCAGTCGGCCTCCAGCTCGCGCGCCCTCGACCGGGCCGCGGAGATCCACAACGACCGCCAGACGGCCGTGCTGGACATGCTCGACGCGGTGCGCCTGGCGCAGATCGCCCCCGACGCGGAGCGAGCGGCCCGCATCGCCGACGTGAACGCCGCGGTGGGCCGGGTCCACCGGCACGTGCCCGCGGCCGTGACCGCGGAGGTGACGCGCCCGCACCTGGAGTCGGAGCGCACGATCCGCGACGTCGTCCAGGAGGCCGCGACGCTGGCCGGCGAGTGGATGCCGGAGCCGAACGCCCCCCGCCGGACCCCGGAGGAGGCGGCCGCGAGCGCCGCCGCCCTGACCGAGATGGTGCTGCCGAAGCTCGCGCTGCCCATCAACCCGGAGGACGGGTCCCTGGTCGACCCGGTCGAGGCCGACACCACCGCGGACATCGCCGCCGACACCGCGCCGGCCGACGCCGAGACGATCAGCGCCGAGCGGCTGCACCTGGAGGACAAGTACGCGCCCGTGAAGCCGGAGCGGACCGCCCTGCCGGTGAGCCCGCCCGTCGAGGCGCCCGCCGCCGAGTGGGAGGACCTCTCCAGGGAGGTCGCGCCGACCCCGGCACCGGCGCCCGTCGCCGCGCCTGCCCTCGTCGCGGCGCCCGCGGAGCCGGCGCCGGCGCTGACCACGGCGCAGATCAGCGAGATCCGCGTGCTCCGCTGGGCGCAGAACCTCAGCATCGAGGAGGTCGCGGCACGCCTCGGCGTCCCCATCGCCTCGGTGAACCGGTACGCCCCGAGCACCGACCCGACGACCGAGACCGGTTCCCTCATGGCCATCTCGGCCGTCTCCTGACCGGAGCGCCGGACGCCGTCCGCTGACGACACGGCCCGGCCGCACCCGTCCTGAGGGTG
>NZ_JBHWZO010000129.1:0-17472 GCF_042728455.1 Promicromonospora sp. NPDC060204 | reverse complement strand
AGGTCCCTCCGGGGACCTGAGCGTCTGACACGTTCAGTCTGCCGTCAGCTCCAGCACCATGCCCGACGCCGGGTGCAGCACCGGCAGCGTCAGGCCGGCGCCGGCGAGGAGCGCGCCGGACACCCGGAAGCCCTCGGCGTCGCGGGCCCGCGCGATCCACGCGGGCTCCTGACCGTGCATCGCGGCCGGGCCGAACGCGTCCGGCACCCGCACCACGTAGTCGCGGTCCCGGTCGAGGCCCGGGAACGGCACCCGCGCCGTCTGCGGCCCGGCCGAGGTCGCCAGCCGCACCCACGCGAACAGCGCCCGCGCGCCGTCCTCGGCCACGGTGCCGTGCAGCAGCGTCTGCTCGTCGGCGAGGTCCGCGTGCACGCGCACTCCCCCGTGCAGCAGGTCCCGCCGCGACGTGACGAACGCGGCCCAGGACGTGAGCCGCTCCATCTCGTCCTCGGTGCAGCCCGTGATGTCCCACTCGATCCCCGGCGCGGCGAACGCCGCCGTCACCAGCCGGAAGGACAGGTCGGTGACCCGGTTCGTGGTGTGCGCCCGTGCCGCGCCCACGTGCGAGCCCAGCAGCTCCGGCGGCAGCAGCAGCTCGCTCCAGAGCTGGATCTGCTGGCGCTCCACGGGGTCGTTGCAGTCCGACGTCCACACCCGCTCGGTGCGGTCCAGGATGCCGAGGTCGATCCGCCCGCCGCCCGACGCGCAGCTCTCGATCTCCAGGCCCGGGTGCCGCAGGTGCAGCTCGTCGAGCAGGGCGTAGAGCGCCAGCGTCTGCCGCCGCACCCCCGGCCGGTCCCCGGCGGCGCCGCCGCGGACCACCGCCTCGTGCAGCTCCCGGTTGTGGTCCCACTTGATGTAGGCGATCTCGTAGCGCTCCACCAGCTTCGAGATCGACTCCAGCAGGTAGGCGTACGCGTCGGGGTGCGCGACGTCGAGCACGTACTGGTTGCGGAAGCTCGGACCCACGCCCGCCGACGGCGCCAGCAGCCACTCGGGGTGCAGGCGCGCCAGGTCGGAGTCGAGGTTGACCATCTCGGGCTCGAACCACAGCCCGAACTCCATCCCCGCCTCGCGCACCCGCGCCACGAACGGGTCGAGCCCGTCGGGCCAGACGTCCGCCTCGATCTGCCAGTCGCCGAGGCCCGCCGTGTCGTCCCGCCGGCCACGGAACCAGCCGTCGTCGAGCACGATCCGCTCCACGCCCACGCGGGCGGCGCGGTCCACGAGCTCGCCGAGGCGGCCCAGGTCGTGGTCGAAGTAGACGGCCTCCCACGTGTTGAGCACCAGGGGCTGCGGCGCCCGCCGCGGACGGCGCGCACGGGTGCGGCGGTGGAACCGGTCGGCGAGGCCGTCCAACCCGGCGTCCGACCACGCGAACAGCACGTCGGGCGCCGCGTAGCTCTCGCCCGGGGCCAGCCGCACCTCGCCGGGGCGCAGCAGCTCGCCGCCGCCGAGCACGGCCGCGTGCGCGCCGGCACCCTCGGACAGGCGCTGCACGATCCAGCGCTGGTCGCCGCTCCACGCCACGTGGGCCGCCCAGACCTCGCCCGAGCGGTGGGCGAAGCCCGGCGTGCCGACGGCGACCAGGTACGGCGAGTCGAGCCCCGGCTTGCCCCGGCGCACCTCGCGCAGGTGCGTGCCGTCCACCAGCGGCAGCCGCTGCGGCTGCCGCTCCCGGCTCCAGCGCCCGCTGAAGTCGAGCACCTCCGTGGCGCGCGCCGGCAGCGGCAGCAGCGCCACGACGTGCGAGAGGTCGTAGACGTCGGCGCCGTCCGGCCCCGCGGTCACGGTCCACCGCACCCGCAGCACGCCCGTGGCCTCCAGCTCCACCTCGGCCGCGAGCACGAGGTCCGCGACGGGCTCGCGCACGTCCAGGCGCACCGTGCCGCCGACGCCGTCGGCCGGGACCTCCACGCGCGCCCCCACCAGCTCCGGGCGCGGCGTCGTCGCCGTCCCGGCGCGGTGGCCCTCCAGGCCCGGGAGGCCGGACCAGGTGTCCCGCTCGACGGGCAGCAGCGTGAGCGCGCGCGGCGCCTCCGGGGAGTTGGCGACCCGCGCCGTCACCGCGGACTCGCGCAGCGCGGCGACGCCGTCGGGGCCGACGTCGCCGAGGTCCTCACCCCAGTGGAGCACCCGGGGCATCTCGCCCGCGAGATCGAGCACGAGCGACACCCCGGCAGCGCGCAGCACCGCGTATTCATCACCAGCAGACATCTTCACCACCCCGAATAGACTTTCTTGACAGCGGAAACTTAGTCGCCCTACGCTCTCGGCAGCAAGCGAGGTGCCTACCTCCTGCACTTCGACGACGAGGGATGAGGCCGATGGCGATCTCCACCACGACCCCGGCGAGCGGGCGAACCGCGGCCGGACGCGAACGCAAGAACGGGCCGGTGCGCCGCTCCGGTTCGCCCGCCCACCGCGGGGACGCGCGGCTGGCCTGGGTCCTCATCGCCCCGGCCGTCATCGGCTTCCTGGCCTTCGCGGCCTACCCGACGCTGCGCGGGATCTACCTGAGCTTCACCGACTTCCGGGTGCTCACCCCGCCGGAGTGGACCGGCCTGGACAACCTGAAGCGGCTCGTGGCCGACGAAGTGTTCTGGCACTCGCTCGGCGTGACGGCGTACTTCGTGCTCCTGTCGGTCGTGATCGGCATGACGCTCTCGGTCACGACGGCCGTGGTGCTGCACCGGCTCACGGCCTCCACCATGCTGCGCGGCGTCATCATCCTGCCGTTCCTCATCTCCGGCGTCGTCGCCGCGACCACGTGGTCCTGGATGCTCGACGCGCAGCTCGGCATCGTGAACATCGCCATCCGCCAGCTCGGGTTCGACCCGGTCTTCTTCCTGGGCTCCAGCAAGTGGGCCATCCCCACCATCGCGCTGATCAGCGTCTGGAAGGGCATGGGCTACAACGCGATCATCGTGTTCGCCGGCCTGCAGACCATCCCGCCGACCGTCTACGAGGCGGGGCGGATCGACGGCGCGAACGAGATGCAGATGTTCCGCCGCCTCACGCTGCCCCTGCTGCGGCCCGTGCTGGCGATGGTGCTGGTGCTGACCGTGATCGGCTCGTTCCAGGTCTTCGACCTCGTGGCCGTGACCACCCAGGGCGGCCCGGCGCGCGCGTCCAACGTGCTGCAGCTCTACATCTACGACAAGGCGTTCGGCCAGTTCGAGTTCGGCTACGCCGCCACGATGTCGCTCGCGCTGTTCGCGATGCTCATCGCCATCACCTTCCTGCAGATGCGCCTGCTGCGCGCCGACGAGTCCGACACCGACTGACCCGTCGCCCGTCCGCGCCGCCCCGAACCAGTGAGGAACCCACGCATGTCCGCATCCGCATCCGCTGCACCGGCCACCGCCGTCCGGCCCGCCGCCCGTCCCACGAACCGTGCCGGCACCCGCCCGGCGCCGTCCCGCCGCCGCCCCAGCCTGGGGCGCGCCGTCGCCTGGACCTACCTCGGCGGCGTCGTGCTGGTGACGCTCTTCCCGTTCTACTGGATCCTGCGCACGTCGTTCTCGAACAACTACGCGCTGATCACCCACCCGTCGTCGCTGCTGCCGGTCGACTTCACGTTCGGCGCGTTCCGCCGGGTGCTCGGCATCGCGACGTCGGCGGAGTCGCTCGCGGAGGGCGGCTCGGGCGCCAGCATCAACATCCTGCACTTCGCGCTGAACTCGCTGATCTTCGCGACCCTGTCGACCGGCCTGGTCGTGTTCTTCTCGCTGATCGCGGCCTACGCGTTCGCTCGCCTGGAGTGGCCCGGGCGCGACCTGGTGTTCTCGATCTTGCTCACGGCGCTCATGGTGCCCGGCATCCTGACGCTCCTGCCGAACTTCGTGCTGATCAAGGACCTGGGCCTGCTCAACACGTTCGGCGGGCTGATCCTGCCCGGGGCGCTGTTCTCGGCGTTCAACATCTTCTTCCTGCGCCAGTTCATGCTCGGCCTGAGCCGCGAGATCGAGGAGGCCGCGCTGATCGACGGCGCGAGCCGGCTGCGCGTGCTGTTCCAGATCACGCTGCCGATGACGTCGGGGCCCGTGACCACGCTGTCCATCCTGGGCTTCATCGGCGCCTGGAACGACTACTTCTGGCCGCTCCTCGTCACCAGCGACGACAGCGTGCGCCCGCTCACGCTCGCCCTGGCCGTGTTCAAGCAGTCGTCGCCGCAGGCCGCGCCGGACTGGGCGGGCCTGATGGCCGCCACGCTCGTCGCGGCGCTGCCCATGCTGGTGCTGTTCCTCGCGTTCGGCCGCCGGATCGTGGACTCCATCGGCTTCTCGGGGCTCAAGTGAGTGCCGCACCGCGCCCGGTCCGCCTGCGCTGGACCGCGCCCGCCGCCCGCTGGGGCGAGGCGACGCCCGTGGGCAACGGAGAGATCGGCGGCATGGTGCTCGGCGACGCCCGCGGCCGCATCGGCCTCAACGACGCGTCGCTGTGGTCGGGCACGCCCGACGGTCCGCGGCGCGCGCTCGACGCCGTCGTCGCGGGCGGCGCGGGTCCCGAGCGCCTCGCCCAGGTGCGGGACGCCGTCGCCCGGCACGACGACGACGAGACCGAGCGCCTGCTGCGCACCTTCGAGGGCCCGTGGAGCCAGGAGTTCCTGCCCCTCGGCGACCTCCACCTGGACCTCGGCCGGATCGATGCGGCGGGGTACGAGCGAGTGCTCGACCTCTCGTCCGCGGTGGTCGACGAGACCTTCCTGCTGGACGGCGTGCCCGTGCGCCGCAGCACCTGGGTCTCCGCGGCCGACGGCGCGCTCCTGGTCGAGCTCGTGGCCGACGCCCCCGTCTCCGCGGTGGTGCGGCTCCGGTCGCCGCTGCGGGTCGCGGGCTCGGACGCCGGGGTGTCCGACGGCGGTCTCGCACACCTGTCCCTGCTGGTGGAGACACCGGTCGACGGCGCGCCGTCGCACGAGCCCGACGCCGTCGCGCACGTCTGGCGGGAGGACGGGCCGGGATCCGGGTTCGACCCGGCCGCCGCCGTGGCCGTGGCCGTGCACTCCGACGGTGCGGCGACCGTCGTGCCGGCCGAGGACGCCGGGGCGCACAAGGTCGTGATCACCGGGGCGCACCGCGTCCTGCTCGCCGTCACGAGCGAGACCAACGCGCGCCGCTGGTGGCGGCACGAGCCGCAGGCGCCGCGCGCCGAGCTCGTCGCGCACGCCGTCCGGCGCGCGCGGGAGGTCGCGACGTCCGACGCCGGGGCGCTGCGCGCGCGACACGAGGCCGCCGCGCGCGAGCTGCTGGGCCGGTCCGGGCTGGAGCTCGACGCGCCCGACGACGGGCCTGTCGACGTCGCCGCCCTGCTGGCCGACGCGGACGACCAGGCCCTGGCGCGCGTGATCTACGCGTACGGCCGTTACCTGCTCGTCTCGTCGTCGCAGCCCGGCTCGCCGCCGGCCAACCTGCAGGGCATCTGGAACGCGTCGATGCGGCCGCCGTGGTCGTCCAACTACACGATCAACATCAACACCCAGATGAACTACTGGCTCGCCGAGCGCACCGGCCTGGGCGAGCTGCACGAGCCGCTGCTGGACCTGATCGAGCGGGTCGCCGGCGAGGGCCGTGCCGTGGCCGGCGCGCTCTACGGCGCCCGCGGCTGGGTGGCGCACCACAACACGGACCCGTGGGGGTACGCGCTGCCCGTCGGCGCGGGACACAGCCCCACGTCGTGGGCGTTCTGGCCGATGGGCGGCCTGTGGCTCGCGGACCACCTGTGGCAGCGCTGGGAGTACGGCCGCGACCGCGACGAGCTCGCGGGGCGGGTGCTGCCGCTGCTGCTGGGCGCGAGCGCCTTCGCGCTCGACTGGCTGGTGACCGGGGCGGACGGCACGCTCGGCACCTCGCCGTCGACGTCGCCCGAGAACTTCTTCCTCCGTGCCGACGGCACGTCCGGCGCCGTCGGCGCGTCGTCCGCGATGGACCTCAGCCTGATCCGGGCGACGCTCGAACGCACACTCGCGGCCGCGGAGGCCGTGGGCGGGGCGGACGCAGCACTGCTCGACGAGATCCGCGCCGCGCTGCCCCGCATCGCGCCGCTGCGCGTGGCGGACGACGGCACCCTGTACGAGTGGGGCGACGACTCTGGCTCGCTCGAACCGCACCACCGCCACCTCTCGCACCTGATCGGGCTGCACCCGCTGCACGCCATCGACGTGGAGCGCACCCCGGAGCTGGCCGACGCCGCCCGCCGGACCCTCGACGCCCGCGGGCCGGGGGCCATGGGCTGGTCCTGGTCGTGGAAGATCGCGATGCGGGCCCGCCTGGGCGACGGCGACGTCGCGCGCGACCTGCTGCGCGAGGCGACCACCCCCTACCCGGGGGACCCCGACCTCGACGCCCCGCCGGACGGCTCGGAGTGGGGCGGCCTGCTGCCGAATCTGTTCTCGACGCACCCGCCGTTCCAGATCGACGGCAACTTCGGCCTCGCCGCGGCGATCGCCGAGATGCTGGTCGGCACCGGCGAGGGCACGTCCGAAAGCCCGGTCCGCCTGCTGCCCGCCCTGCCGGCGGCGTGGCCCGACGGCCGGATCACCGGCGTGCGCACCCGCGGGGGCGTCGCGGTGGACCTCGACTGGCGGGGCGGCCGCCCGGTCGCGCTGCGCCTGCACGACGTCGTCGGGGCGGGTCCGCGCGACGTCGTCGTGAGCTTCGCGGGGCAGACCCGGACGGTGCCCGTGGGCTCGGCCGTCGACGGCGGCGACCTGTTCGGGGAGGCGTCATGACGACGTCCGCCCTGACAGCGGACCTGCCCGCGTCCGTCGCGACCTCGGACCCCCGCGAGCCCGCCCTGCGCGCCTACCGCTCGACGCAGGAGCTGCCGGACGACTTCGCCGCGTTCTGGCGCGACACCCTCGCGCAGGCCCGGCGGTACGACGCGCCGCCGTCCGCCGTCCCCGTGGAGACCCCGCTCGGCGCGATCGACGTGCTGGACGTGACCTTTCCCGGGTTCGGCGGCGACCCGGTGCGCGGGTGGCTGCGCCTCCCGCGGCACCGCGACGGACTGCTGCCCGCCGTCGTGCACTTCACCGGGTACGGCGCGGGGCGCGGGCACGCGATCGACGACCTGACCTGGGCCGCGGCGGGCTACGCCCACCTGGTCATGGACACCCGCGGCCAGGGCGACGGCTCGACACCGGACGGCCCGTGGGGCGACAGCACGGGCTACATCACGCGCGGCCTCGCGGATCCGGCCGGCTACTACTACCGGCGCGTCCTCACGGACGCGGCCCGCGCCGTGGACGCCGTCCGGCTGCTGCCGGGCGTCGACCCCGGCCGCGTGGTGGTGCTCGGCAACAGCCAGGGCGCCGGGATCGCGCTGGCCGCCGGGTACCTCGCCGACGACGTGGCGGGGGTGCTCGCCCAGGCGCCGTTCCTCGCGGACCTCCCGGGCGCGCTCACGCTGAGCGCGCAGGGGCCCTACCGGGAGCTCGCCGACCTGCTGGCCCGGGACCGGGCGCGCCGCGAGCGCGCCCTGGCCACGCTCCGCTACGTGGACGTGGTCAACTTCGCGCGCCTCGCGCGCACGCCCGCCTGGTTCTCCTGCGGGCTCGACGACGACATCACTCCCCCCGAAACCGTGTTCGCCGCGCACAACGAGTACGCGGCGCAGCACGACATCACCGTCTGGCCGGCCAACGGCCATGACGCCGGCGGCAGCCTCGACCGGCTGGGCGCGCTCGACGTGCTCGGCCGCCTGCTCGGGACGGCCGCCGGCCCTGTCAACCCGAACCGAACCCACCCGGTCCTTTGATCGAAGAGGAATCATGAAACCGAAGCACATGCTGAGCATCGTCGCTGCAGCCGCTGTCACCGTCTCGCTGGCCGCCTGCGCGGGCGGCTCGGCCGGCGGAGCGGCCGAGGAGGGCGCCCACGCGGGCACCGTCAACTGGTGGACCTGGGACGAGAAGCAGGCGGAGTCGTACAAGACCTGCCTGCCCGCGTTCCAGGAGAAGTACCCCGACATCACGGTCAACATCACCCAGTACGCGGTGGACGACTACTTCACCAAGCTGACGGCGGGCTTCGTCGCGGGCAACGCCCCCGACACGTTCCAGAACAGCGTGGAGTTCCTCGACTCGTACGCGAAGCAGGGCCAGCTCGAGCCGCTCGACGACTACATCGCCGCGTCGGACTACGACCTGGGCGTGTTCAACGTGGGCGTCCCCGCCTTCACGTACACGGACGACAAGCAGTACGCCCTGCCGCTCGACTGGGCCGGGTCGGCGTTCTACTACAACAAGGACATGCTCAAGGACGCGGGCCTCACGGAGGACGACGTACAGAACATGACCTGGAACCCCGAGGACGGCGGCACCTTCGACAAGGTGGTCGCGCACCTCACGGTCGACGAGAACGGCAAGCGCGGCGACGAGAAGGGCTTCGACAAGGACAAGGTCGCGGTCTACGGCATCGGGGCGCTCGGCACGGCCGACTACCTGGGGCAGACCACCTGGTACCAGTTCGCCGCCGCGTCCGACTGGACGATGCGCGAGCCGGCCGCCTGGCCGACGTCCTTCGCCTTCGACGACCCGGCGTTCACCGACACCATGGACTACCTGCGTGGCCTGTCCGACCGGGGCCTCGCCCCGGAGTTCGGCCAGTTCACCGTCGGCGACACCGAGCAGCTCGGCTCGGGCTCGGTCGCGATGATCTCCGGCGGCTCGTGGTCGGCGACGACGTTCGCCAAGCTGCCCGACATGTCGGTCGGCATCGCGCCCAACGTGCTCGGCCCGGACGGCGAGACCCGCGTGGTGATGAGCAACTCCAACGGCAACATGCTCTGGTCGGGCAGCAAGGTCAAGCAGGCGGCCTGGGACTGGATGTCGTTCATGGGCACGGCCGAGTGCCAGGAGAGCGCCGCGCTGACGTCGGGCTCGTTCTTCCCGTCCATCCCGTCGGCCATGGACGCGCTCGCCGCCGACCAGCTCGACAAGGGCATCGACCTGAGCGTCTTCGTGGACTACGCGAAGAACGAGGAGCTCGAGCCGTCGCTGGCCTACACCAACGGCGCCGAGCTCAAGTCGGAGCTGCAGCCGCTGTTCGAGGCGTACTACAGCCACCAGCGTGACGACGACGTCTGGCAGGAGGCCGCGGACAAGGCCCACGAGATCCTTTCCAAGTAGTGCCGGCCGGCCTGGGTGCGGCGCCTCGCGCGCCGCGCCCAGGCTCGTGCCGCACCCAGGCCGAGGACGAGGTTTCCCATGAGTGCCACGCCGCCCCCGACGCCGCCGCGCCGCCCCAAGCTGCGCACGACGACGTCGGCGGAGATCTTCACGCGCATCATCACGCACGGCCCGGTGAGCAGGATCGAGATCGGCCGGCTGACCGGCCTGTCGCAGGCGAAGGTGACCAAGACGGTCAGCCCGCTGATCCGCGACGGGTTCGTGACGGTCGGCGAGCACGCCGAGAGCTCGTCGCCTGGCCGCCCCGTCTACCCGCTGAGCGTGGTGCCCCGCTCCATGCTGGCCATCGGCGTCAAGGTCAACGCCGACGAGATCGTGGCCGTCGCGGTGAGCATCGGCAACGAGGTGCTCACCTCCACCCGGCGCGCGCTCGACCGGCACGACCCCGAAACGGTGGTGCGCGAGATCGTCCGCTGCGCACGCCGGCTGATCGACAAGCTCGGCGACAGCGCCGACCGGCTCGTCGGCCTCGGCGTCTCGGTGTCGGGCGACATCGACACCGGCTCCGGCGTCGTCCGCCACTCCCCCCTGCTGGGGTGGGCCAACGTGCCCCTGGGCGAGCAGGTCGCCCGGCAGATCGACCTGCCCGTGATCGTCGACAACGACGTGCGCGCGCTCGCCCGGTCCGAGCAGTGGTTCGGGCTCGGCGTGGAGGCGGAGAGCTTCGCCATCGTCACGATCGGTGCTGGCATCGGCTGCGGCATCTACGTCAACGGCGACGTCGTGGTCGGGGCGCACGGCGTCGTCGGCGAGATCGGCCACCTGCCCCTGGCCTCCCCCGACGCCGTGTGCGTGTGCAGCCGCCGGGGCTGCGTCGAGGCGGTGGCCTCCTCGGGCGCCATCCGCGACGCCGTGCGGGCGGGCCACGGCGACGCCACGCTCACGCTCGCGGACGCCGTGGACCTCGCGCACGCGGGCGACCGCACCGCCGTCGACGCGTTCGACCGCGCGGGCACCGCCATCGGCGCGGCCCTCGCGGTCACCGCCAACCTGGTGGACCCGGAGGTGGTGGTCATCGCGGGCGAGGGCGTCATGGAGTACGACCTGTACGAGCGGCGGATCCGCGAGGAGTTCGCGGCGCACGCGTTCGGCGCGGCGGCGAACTGCCGCCTGGCGGTACGGCGGCACACGTTCATCGACTGGGCGTGCGGGGCGGCGGTCGCGGCGTTCCGGGACGCGCTGCTGCCCACTGCTGCCTAGGCGGGTGCGTGCCCTCGGGCGCCGCTACTCGGGGAAGACGCAGAACTCGTTGCCCTCGGGATCGGCCAGGACCACCCAGTCCTCGTGCCGGCCCACCTCGGACGCGCCCGCCGCGACCAGGCGCGCCACCTCGCCGTCCCGGTCGGGAGCGCGGACGTCGAGGTGCACGCGGTTCTTGACCGTCTTGGGCTCGGGAACGGCGTTGAAGAACAGGCGCGGCGCCCCGGCTGGCCCCTCGACCAGCACGGACGGGTCGTCCTCCGGGTCGTGGACGCCGAGGGTGCGGAGGCGCGCGAGCTCCTCGTCGTCGTAGGGGGCCACCTCGTAGCCGTCGAGGACGAGGGCCCAGAACCGGGCCAGGGATGCGGGGTGGCGGCAGTCGAACACCACGTCGTGAAGTCTCGCCATGTGCCCACCGTCAGGGTCCTGGCCCGCCGTGTCCAGGAGATTCGGCCAGACAGCAGTTCCTGCACCCGCGACGAGCGTCTGGCGCGATCGACGAGGCGGGCGGGCAGATCCTGGTCGCTGACGTTGGATTTCCGGGCTTGTCCACAGGGTTGAGCAGCCGATTTCTGCTGTCGGCAGATCGGGTCGGTTCGGTGAGCGGTGCGAACGGGCGTGCCATAAGTTGATGGCATGACGCGAACGGGTGAGGTGTTGACGGCGGCGGGCGGACAGCCTGCTCGCTCGGCGCTGCCCGATGGTGCTGGGGCGTCCGGTGCGTCCGCGTCTGGCGGAGTCGTCGATGTGGCGGCTGTGCGGGCGGTGCGGGAGTTGCTGGCGGGCATGATCCTTCCCGGTGCCACTGACATCGGATCTGGTGCTCTTGCCTCGAGTGCCGCCCAAGCCGAGTGGGTGGACCTGCTCGGCGAGTTGGAGGCCGTCAAGAACGCGATCACCGCGACCCAGGCCCGGCTCGCGGTCGCACTGGACGAGGCCACCCGTGCCGACGAAGCCGCGCAGAGCATCCGGGCCGAGCGGCGTGGGCGCGGTGTGCCCAACCAGGTCGGTGCCGCACTACGGACCAGCCCGCACGCAGGGGCCGGGTTCGTGAGCACGTCGCGGGTCTGGGTCACGCAGATGCCCCACACCTTCGCAGCCCTGCAGGCCGGCGTGCTCTCGCCGTGGCGGGCCACGCTCCTGGTGCGGGAGACGTCCCACCTGTCCCTGGAGCACCGTGCGCTGATCGACGAGGAGATCTGCGGCCCCGCCCACCTGGCCGAACTGGCCCGGATGGGTACCCGCCGACTCGTGGCCCGCATCAAGGAACTCGCCGCCCGGCTGGACGTGCACGCGTGCGTGAAGCGGAACGCGAAGGCCGTCTCGGAGCGGCGGGTCTCCGTGCGTCCGGCACCCGACCTGATGGTCTACCTGACCGCCCTGGTCCCCATGGCACAGGGCGTCCAGGCCTACACGCAGCTCAAGACCCACGCCGAGGCCACGAAGGCGGGCGGGGACGAGCGCGGGACCGGGCAGATCATGGCCGACACCCTGGTTGAGCGCCTCACCGGTCGCGAGCCCGGCCGTGCCGAGGACGTGCCGGTCACGATCAACCTCCTCGTCTCCGACGAGACCCTCCTGGCTGGCGGCAACCAGCCCGGAGTCATCACCGAGGGTGCCCCGTCCGGTGCGGGCGTCATCCCGGCTCCCGTGGCCCGAAACCTGGCGGCGCACGCGATCGATACCGACACGTCGTGGCTGCGGAGCATCTACGTCAACCCGCACGGCCGACTGCTGGCCACGACGTCGACATCCCGGTTCCACCCCCAGGGGTTGGCGGCGTTGCTGCGAGCGCGTGAGCAGGGCATCTGCGCCACCACCTGGTGCGACGCCCCCATCCGACACACTGACCACGTCATCCCGCACTCGGAGGGTGGCTCGACCAGCCTCGACAACGGTCAAGGCCTGTGCGCCCGCTGCAATCACGCGAAGCAATCACCGGGCTGGCAGCAGAAGACGGCACAGGTCGGAGGGCGGCATGCGGTCGAGACCATCACCCCGACGGGGCACACCTACGTCTCGGTCGCGCCGACACCTCCGACACCGGCGTGGACTCCGGCCGTTGGCATGACCGGCCCCGCACCCGGCCGCACCCCGCGCAGCCGCTACTCGATCGGCTGCTACACCACCCCCGCCCACGGCGCGATCGCCTACCGACCGAGCCCACCATCCCGTCAACCACGCCCGGCCCACGGACCACCTGGTCGAGCCCGCGCCCATTCACCTCGATTCGACCTCTCCTGGACCCACTAGGACGGGCGGGGTGACCGCGCGGGCGAAACACGCCGAGACCGCGACCAGCACCATGACCAGCAGGATCGCGAGTCGCAGGGTCAGGTGCTCGCCGACGAATCCGAGCAGGGGCGGCCCCACCAGGAACGCGGTGTAGCCCGCGGTGGCGACGGCGCTGACGCGGCGCGCGGCGTTCAGCGGATCGTCGCCGGCCGCCGAGAGCGCCACCGGGAAGCCGAGCGAGGCGCCGATCCCCCAGAGCAGCACGCCCACCGCACCCAGCACCGCCGTCGGCGCGAACGCCACCAGGCCGATTCCGACGATCGCGAGCCCGGCGCTGACCACCATCACGGGCGCCCGGCCGAACCGGTCGAGGAAGAAGCCGCCGCTGAACCGCCCGATCGCCATGGACAGGCCGAAGAACGCGTAGACCAGCGACGCCGTGGCGGCGGACAGGTCGAAGCCGTCGACCATGATCAGCGGCAGCCAGTCGTTCGCCGACCCCTCGGCCAGCGCCATGCCCAGCACGATTACGCCGATCGCGAGGGTGCGCCGCTCCCGCCACACCGCGAGGAAGGCGCCGACGGTCTCGCCGAGCGGCCGACGGCGCTGCCCCGCGGCGGCGTCCTCGCGGCCGACGGCGGGCGCGAGGTTGGCCACCAGCGCCGCCGAGGCCACCGCCGTCAGCGCGGACACCGCCACCAGGTGCGTGAGCACCGGAAGGCCCGCGGCGCTCGCGCCCAGGCCGACGAGCCCGCCCACGCAGACGCCGAGGCTGTAGCTGCCGTGCAGGCTCGGCACGACGGTGCGCCGCAGCGCCCGCTCGACGTCGACCCCCTCGACGTTCTGGCCGATCTCGCCCGAGCCCATGCCGTACCCGAACGACGCGAGGCCCACGGCCACGAGCCAGCCCTGCGCGGTCGCGGTGCCGAGCGCCACCACCGCGACGCCGGTCACGATCGCGGCCATGCCCCACAGCACGACGAACCGGGCGCCGCGCCGGGCCACCAGCGTGCCGGCCACGGCGATGCCCACCATGGAGCCCGCGGACAGCCCCGCGATGATGAGCCCCATCTCGGCCGTGGTCGAGCCGGTCGCGTCGCGGATGGCGGGCGTGCGGGAGACCCAGGTCGCCATGGACACGCCGGTCATGAAGAAGGACACGAACAGCGCGGCCCGCCGGCGCTGGGCCGACGGCGTCAGGTGCGCGCTCACAGCACCCGGGCCAGCGCGTCGAGCGCCGCCAGCGGGTCGGGCCCGGCGGGGATGAACACGCTGGAGGTCACGCCGGCGCGCCCGAGCTCGTCGATCCGCGCCCGTACCTGGGCGGGCGTGCCCGCCAGCGCGAGGCCGGCAACCCACTCGTCGGGCAGGCGCTCGACGAACTCCGCGCGCGAGGCGGACGACGCGCGCAGGGCCGCGAACTCCTCGGCGAACGGAAGCGGTGCCACGCGCGGCGCCCAGTCGGGCTCGCCGATCCACTCCAGGCCGGGGCGGGCGGTCCGCAGGGCGGCGGCCTCGTCGTCGTCGACGGCGCCGATGTTGTACGCGACCAGCCGGTGCTCGCCCCGCGGGGCGACCGCGTCCAGCGCCGCTGCCGCGTACTGCGGTGCGACGGGCTCCGCGAGCACGGTGCCGTCGGCGACCCTGCCGGACGCCGCCAGCGACCGCGGGCCACGCACGCCGAGCAGCAGGGGCGGCACGGCGTCGGGCACCGCCGAGGGGTCGAGCCGCAGGTCGCCGGCCACCGTCCCGCCGCCCAGCAGGGTCCGGAGCGTGGTCACGTACTCCGCGAGGAAGGTGAGGGGCCGCTCGGGCCAGGCGCCGGCCTGGCGCATCCAGCCCGGCATCCCGTGCCCGACGCCGACGTCGGTACGGCCGGGGTGGAGCTGCTCCAGCGTGGCGATCTCCATCGCCGCGAAGGCGGGGTTGCGCACCGCGGCCGGGAGGATCCCGATGCCGACGCGGATCCGCTCGGTCGCGCCCAGCACGGCGGCGGCCTGCACCAGCCCGCCGCGGAAGCCCAGGTCCTCCACGACCCAGAGCTCGTCGAAGCCGAGCCGCTCCGCTGCGCGCGCGTACGGGAGCACCTGGGCGGCGGGCAGATCGCGCGGGAGCACGACACCGATCTGGGGAGACGTCATGGCGCACGTTCTATCAGATCGATTCGAGGCATGCCGAACCGCCCACGCCGGACGGCGCCCGGCGCCGCCGCGCGGTCTCAGCCAGCCGGAGCCGGCAGCGCGACGTCGAGCCGGAAACCCTGCGGCACGTGCGCGGCGCGCACGTCCCCGCCGTGCGCCTCGACGATGCCGCGGACGATCGCCAGCCCGAGCCCTGCGCCCGGCGACCCGGCGGCCCCGGCGTCGGCCGTCCGGGCGGCACTGGCCCGCCAGCCGATCTCGAACATCCGCGTGAGGTCCTCACCGTCGACGCCGCCGCCCTGGTCGAGCACGGAGAGCACCAGCCGGTCGCCGGCCTGGTCGGCGGAGACCAGGATCTCGGACCCCTCCGGGGCGTGGCGGATGCTGTTGGTCAGCAGGTTCACCACCACCCGGGTCAGCTCGTGCGGGTCGGCGCGCACCGTCCGGCCGGCGACCCCCGCGTGCTCGACACGGATCTGCTTCGCGACGGCGAGCTGGTGCACGTCGGCCACGGCGTCGGACACGACGTCCAGCAGCGCGACGTCCTCCCGGCGGAGCCGCAGCGCGCCGCTCTGGATCTGCGACAGCTCGAACAGGTCGTCGACCAGCCGGTTCATCGTGGCGACCTGCACCCGGATGCGCCGCACGTAGTCGGCCGGGTCCGCGACGGCGCCGTCGTCCAGCGCCTCGGCCAGCGCGCTGACCCCGGTCAGCGGGGTGCGCAGGTCGTGCGAGATCCAGGCGAAGAACTGGCGGCGGGCGGCGTCGAGCTGCTCGATCTCGGCGCGGGCCGCGGCGAGCCGCTCCGAGGCCACGGCGAGCTGCGCGGAGAGGTCGGCGAGCTCCCGGCCCGCGTACGCCTCCGGGCCGACGACGGCGCCGCGGCCCACGCGTTCGACCGCCTCCCCCAGGTGGGCGAACGACCGGCTCACGGCGCGGGCCGTGAGCAGGGTCGCGGTGAGGCTCAGCACGGCGGACAGGCCGACCACCCACAGGAGCACCTGCAGGTCGTGCAGCGAGAGGTACATCAGGGCCGCGATCGCGAGGGTCGAGCAGACGATGGACGCGATCGCCGCGACGACCAGGACCACGAACGGGGCGGTGACCGAGCGCTGCCGGCGGCGGCGCAGCACCAGGAGCGCGAGCAGCGTGATCGCCGCCGTGCACACCGCGGCGGTGGCGAGGATGAGCAGCAGGTCGACCGGGGTGAGCATCATGCGGCGGCCCCGACGGTGAACCGGTAGCCGCGGCCCCACTCGGTGAGCAGGTAGCGCGGGTAGCGCGGCTCGGGCTCGATCTTCTCGCGGAGCCGCCGCACGTGGACGGTCACCGTGGACTCCTCGCCGAAGCTCCACCCCCACACCTCGCGCAGGAGGTCGTCCCGCGTCAGGGTGCGGTCCGGGTTCTGCAGCAAAAAGAGGAACAGCTCGTACTCCCGGGACGTGAGGGTCATCTCGACGTCGGCCGCCCAGATGCGGCGGTGCGCGGGGTCGACGCGGAACGGCCCCAGCGTGAACGGCGACGGCGCGACGTGCAGCCCGCGGCTGCGCCGCACCAGGGCGTCGATCCGGAGCTGGAGCTCCCGCAGCGCGAACGGCTTGACCACGTAGTCGTCGGCGCCGTGCTCCAGCCCGTCGATCCGCTGCTCGACGGCGTCCAGGGCGGTGAGCATGATGATCGGCGTGCGCGGCGCGGCCGCGCGCACCTCGCGGCACAGCTCGTCGCCGCTGACGCCCGGCAGCATCCGGTCCAGGACCAGCACGTCCGGCCGCGCCGTGCGGAGCGCGTCCCGGGCCACGAGCCCGTCGCTCAGCGCCGTGACCGCGTACCCGCGGCCGCCCAGGTAGTCGGCGACCACGGCCAGGACGGTCTCGTCGTCCTCGACGACCATGACCTCGACGCGCGCTCCCATGTCCGGCAGCGTAACCGCGAGCGCCCCGGTCGAGTTGTTACGCCTCTGCAAGACTCCCGCGTCCCGGAGCCCGCCCTGCCTAGGTTCGACGACGTCGGCGGCGCCCGCCGCCGACTGCTCCGACGAACCCGACAGAGAGGCACTTCTCATGCGCACGACAGCACTCGCCGGCGCGGCGGTCCTGACCGCCACCCTGATGCTCACGGCCTGCGGCACCTCCGGTGCCGGGTCGGACGACGCGATGTCCGACCAGACCATGTCGTCCCAGGAGCAGTCCGAGGACATGTCCGACGACATGACCGACGACGCGGCCGACGACATGGGCATGGCCGCCCGCACCGGAACCTTCGAGGGCCTCAACGACAAGGCCGTCGCGGGCACGGCCGAGGTGAGCGACACCGAGCTGGTCCTGTCGGACTACTCCTCCGACGAGGGCCCCGACCTGCACGTGTACCTCACGAACGGCACGGACGAGGCGGCGGTCGCCGCGGGCACCGAGATCGACGTGGTCGCGTTCGACGAGGCGTCCCAGACCTTCGCCCTGGACGGCGTGGAGGTGACGGACTACGACACCGTCGTCATCCACTGCGACAAGGCCAAGGCCCACCCCGTCCGCCCCGGTCAGCTCGTGCGTGTGCGCGTGGCCCCCCAGCCGCTCGTCCGCCTCGTACACGGTGACGTCGTCCGTCCCCCGCAGTGCCCTGCACGATCACGCGCGCCGGGGTGCGCTCCGCCGCGCACAGCGTGAGGCCGAACCCGTAGCGGGTCCCGTCGGTGCCGACGGCGCGCAG
>NZ_JBHWZO010000128.1:0-17518 GCF_042728455.1 Promicromonospora sp. NPDC060204 | reverse complement strand
CCCACCACCCCCGCCCGTCCGCCTGCGGGTCGTCGGGGTCCGGCTCAGCCGGTGACGACGAGGCCCTGCTCGGGCTCGCCCGGGACCGACGGGACGGGCCGCGGGTCACGCTGGTCGCTGGGTCCGGTCGCCGGGACGGGCGACGGCGCGCGCTGGTCGGAGGGCCCGGACTCGCTCGGCGCGGCCCGGACGGGCGACGGCTCCCCCTCGTCCGAGGGCTCCGGTGCGGCCTCGGCGGCCGCCGGGGCGGCGTCCTCGGCGGGCCGCTGCGCGGCGTCCTCGGCAGGCTGCTGCCCGGCGTCGGCGGCGACCGACGGCACGGCCGACGGCTCCTCCAGGACGGCGGCGCTGGCCTGCGTGCAGGCCGTGGCCAGCAGCGCGACGGCGAGCGCCCCGCCCGCGGCGGTGACGCCGCGTACGGCCGAGCTCCAGGTGCCACGGCGGCGCGGGGCCGGGGCGGTGGTCGGTGGGACGTGAGTTTTCGGGTTGAGAGTCACGCAGCGGTCAGTGTGCGCCGGGGCGCCTCCCGTCACCGTCCCGGGGTGTGGCGTGGACCACACCGGCAGACTGTGACGACGGGGGCGTTGCCGGACACCGACCCTTGTGCAGACCCGCGCCCGCCATCGCACCCGCCACTGGAGACCACACTGTCCACTCACGCCGAGCCGCGCGACCTCGCACGGGGCACGCTGACACCGGAGCAGACCGAGGCACTGGTCGACGAGCACACCCGCGCCGTGCACCGTTACGCGCGCACGCGGCTGAGCGCCGCCGAGGCCGAGGACGTCGTGGCCGAGGTGTTCCTCATCGCCTGGCGCAAGGGCGAGGTGCCCGACGAGCCGCGCACCTGGCTGCTCGCGATCGCCCGGCGGGTGCTGGCCAACCAGGTCCGCGCCGACCGGCGGCGGGCCGCCCTCGCGGACCGGGCGATGCGACATCCCGCGCCGCCCGGCCAGGACGACGCGCGGCTGGTCGACGAGCTCGACCTGCTGCACCGCGCCCTGGCGCTCCTGCGCCCGGCCGACCGTGAGGTGGTCGAGCTGCTGGCGGCCGCCGAGCTCAGCACCGGAGAGCTGGCCCGCGTGCTCGGCTGCTCCGCGACGACGGCGGCGACCCGCCTGTACCGGGCCCGTCGGCGGCTGCGCGCCGCGTACCGCACCGTGACCGAAGGCCAGGAGGACTGACATGAGAGCGCTGAAGAGTGCGCAGGGCGACCCCCTGGCACGGGCCCGCCGGGCGCTGGACCAGGTCGACGACGAGCTGGACCTGGCCCGCGTCCACGCCGTGACGTCCGGTCACGGCCGGGCGGGCGCGGACCCGCTCCCCGTGGACGAGGACGCCGAGCCCCGGGTCGAGATCCTGACGCCCGGGCAGCGGCCCGCGCGCCCCCGCCGTCGGGCGGCCGCCTGGGCGCTGGCCGCGACCGTCGCGCTGCTGTGCGGCGCGGGGGTCGGTACCGCGATGCTCTGGCCCGGGCCCGGCGAGACGGTTCCCGGGTCGACGCCGCCCGCGTCCCCGGCACCCGAGCGGACCGGACCGACCCAGCCGCCGGCACAGGGGCCGAGCCCGGACCCGCGCGAGTGCTCGCGGGCCTACCCGACGCCGTCGGCCACACCCGAACCCTCGACGGACGAACTGCCGTCGGACGCCTGCGACGCGTCCGAGCCGTGACCGCTCGCTTGCGTCTGCCCCTACGGCACAGTGTCCACTCGGAGGTGGACCACATCGGTCCGCCTCCGAGAGAAAGTTCGATCATCGTGCGCACCACAGAACCCGGCGTCGACAGCTCGCGGCCGTTCGGCGCCCACCTGCGGATGAGCTGGTGGAAGCCGCTCGTCGTCCTCGTCGTGCCGGCACTGGCGATGGTCGTGCTCCAGGTCGTCTTCTACCAGGTGGTCGGCGTCATCGAGGGCAGCGACGACCCAATGTCGGCCACCTTCACGCCGCTGAAGCTCCTGGCGATCAACCTGAGCGTGGCGCTGTCGGGCGTCCTGGCGGTCCTGCTGCTGGCGCGACTGGCCCGGGTGCCGTGGCGCAGCCTCATCAGCTTCCCCCGGGCGTTCGACGGCCGGCGTCTGGCGCAGTACCTGCTCGCCGCCGCCGTGCTGGTCGGGGCCGGGATCGGCGTCGTCGCGCTGGTCGCGCCCGAGTCCCCGGGCTGGGTCGCGTTCGGCGTCTCCGGGACGACGATCCTGATGCTGGTGATCACACTCATCAGCACCCCGCTCCAGTCGGTGGGCGAGGAGCTGATGTACCGCAGCGCCGTCCTGCCCGCGGCCGCGTCCTGGGTGCGCGCGGTGCGCCCGGCGCTCGCCGTCGGGCTCGTGGTCTCCAGCCTCGCCTTCGCGGTGGTCCACGGCTCCAGCGACCCCTGGCTGTTCGGCTACTACACGTTCATCGGCGTCGCCACGGGCCTGATGGCGATCATCAGCCGCGGCATCGAGGCGCCGGCCGCGTTCCACGTCGCCAACAACGTCCTCTTCTCCAGCGTCAACACCCTGATGGCGGACGGCGAGGGCTACACCATCGACCGCTCCACCGACACCGGCGACCCGTCCCTGCTGATCCTCGCCGGCGTCAACGTGGCCATGGTCGTCCTGGTCTGGTTCCGGGAGCGCCGCGCACGATGACGGGGAGCACGCGATGAGCTGGAGCACGCGCGAGGTCGCCGAGCTGTCGGGCACGACGGTGAAGACCGTGCGGTACTACCACGAGGTCGGCCTGCTGGAGGAGCCCGAGCGCGAGCCCAACGGGTACAACAAGCGCTACGAGGTGCGCCACCTGACCCGGCTCCTGCAGATCAAGCGGCTGACCGGCCTCGGCCTGTCGCTGGCGCAGGTCGCGGACCTGGGGACGGCGGGCGACGGTCAGTCCTCGGTGTTCCAGGAGATCGACGCCGAGCTCGCGGCGACCGTCGAACGGATCCAGGGCATCCGGCAGGAGCTGGCCACGCTGGCCCAGCCGGGCGCGACGCCCGACGTCCCCACCGCGTTCCACGGCGTCGCGGGGCGCCTGCGCGACAACGACCGCGCACTCCTGACGATCTACGCCCAGCTGTTCACCGCGGAGTCGATGGACGCGCTGAGCGAGCTCCTGCGGGCCAACCCCCACGAGGCGGTCGACGAGGCCTTCCGCGACCTGCCCCCGGACGCGGACGAGGCCACCCGGCAGGCGCTCGCCGAGCGGATGGCCCCGTTCGTCGGCGCCAACCGGTCGGTGACCATGGAGCCCCGGGCCACGACGCCGCGCCAGGCCGAGGCCGCGCGGAACGCCGTGGGCCAGGCCCTGCAGGCGCTGTACAGCACGGCCCAGCTCGACGTGCTGCGCCGGGCACACGAGCTGAGTGCCCCGGACTAGGGGCGGGCCGCCTCCGAGACGGCCCAGCTGTCCTCGAGCATGTGATAGCGCGTGATCAGCCCGGCGTCGTCCACGGAGATGTCGAAGACGTACTCGCTGTCCATGAGGCGCCCGGTGGCGATCACCCGGGCACGGAAGGTGCCCAGCACCACGGCCCGGTTCCCGTCCGCCATGATCGTGTCGACCTCGAACGCCTCGGGCCGGACGTTCTCGCCGAGCTGGGCGAAGTGCTCGGCGACGCCCGCCCGGCCAACCTTGCGGCCGATCCAGGGCACGTTCTCGGCGTCGCCCTGGATGAACCAGTCGACGTTCTCGTGGAAGCGTTCGGCGAGCTCCTCGGGCGTGGCCCCGGCGAGCCGCGCGTCGAAGTACGCGTTCACCACGGTGCGGACGAGTGAGTCGCTCTGCTGGTCGGTCGGGCCGGGGACTGTGGATCCGGTGGTCATCTGGTCTCCCTGAGGGTTCGGTGGTTGCGGGGTTCGGTGGTGGTCGGGATGAAGAGGTTCGAGGTCATGCGGCGAGGGCGCGCCCGCGTTGCACGGCCCAGATCAGCAGCGCGAGCAGCAGCAGGACGCCGGCGGCGATCATGATCACCGGCCAGCCGCCGAGGCCCCACAGCAGACCGGCGAGCGCGGAACCGATGGTGCCGCCGATGAAGTTGCCGACGACGAACACGGTGTTGAGGCGGCTGCGCCCGGACGGGTCGAGCGACATCATGCGGGTCTGGAGCAGGACCTGCGCCGCCTGCACGCCGATGGAGTACAGCGCGATCGAGACGACGACGGCGACGATCGAGCCCGGCGCGACGCCTGAGACCACGAACGACGCGAGCGACACGACGAGGCCGACGCCGATGGCGGGCGTCGCCAGGCCGCGGTCGTACAGGCGGCCGACCTGCTGTGCCGCGAGGGCGCCCAGGATGCCGACGAGGCTGAGCAGGCCGATCCGGGTCGCCGAGAAGTTGAACGGCTCGCCCGAGAGCAGGAGGGTCAGCCCGGTCCAGTACAGCGTGAAGGTGGCCATCGCCGCGGCGCCCATGAGGCCGAGCCAGCGGGCGGCCCCGCTCGTCACCCAGGTACGGAGCACGGAGGCCAGGAGCGAGCCGTAGCCGATGCGGGCGCGCGGCTCGAGCCGCGGCAGCAGGCGGTACATCACCGACGCCAGCACGAGCATCACGGCGGCGACGATCCCGTACAGGGCGCGCCAGCCGACGAGGTCGGTCACGACGCCGCTGACGGCCCGGGCGATCAGGATCCCGAGCAGCACGCCGGACACGACGGTGCCGATCACCCGGCCGCGCTGCTCGTCCGTCGCGAGGTCACCCGCGAGCGGGGCGAGAAGCTGCCCGGACACGGTGCTCGCGCCGACGAGGGCCAGGGCCACGAGCAGCACCGGGAAGCTCGGGGCGACGGCGCTGACGCCGAGCATGCCGCCGGAGAGCAGCAGGAACGCCGGGATCATGACCTTGCGGTCCACGATGTCGCCGAGCGGGACGAGAAAGAACACACCGACGGCGTACCCGACCTGTGTCACGGTGATGAGCACGCTGGCCGCGCTCGCCGTGGTGCCGAACTCATCGGCGATGGTGTCGAGGATGGGTTGCGACCAGTAGAGGTTGCCGACCGCCGCACCCCCGGCGAGCGCGAGGAGAAAGGCCAGGCCACCGGACACTCCCTGGCGCCGGCGGACCTCGGTTGCTGCTGACATGACCACTTTAACAACGCCAACGTTGGCGTTGTTCCCGAGGAGTACCGTTGTCTCTCGCAGGCAACGCTTCCGTTGGTCGACAGTGAGGATCCGCCCGTGGTCAGGGACGTCGAGGGCACAAAACGCAAGATCGTCGAGGCCGCCACCGCGGAGTTCGTCGCGCACGGGCCCGACGGCACGACCATCGAACGGATCGCCCGCCGTGCCGGCGTCAACAAGGAGCGCGTCTACAACTACTACGGCGGCAAGCCCGAGCTGTTCGCCGTGGTGCTGCGCGAGCAGTTCGCCACGACGGCGGGCGCGGTGCCGCTCGACGCGACGGACGCCGACGCCCTCGGCGAGTTCGCCGGGCAGCTCTACGACTACAGCCGCGAGCGCCCCGAGTTCGTCCGCCTGCTCATGTGGGAGGCCCTGTCGTACTCCGACGAGGTTCCCGACGAGGCGCAGCGACGCAGCACGTATCAGAGCAGATCAGCCGTCATCGAGGAAGGTCAGGCCGCCGGGCGTGTGACGTCGGCGCTCGCACCGGAGGTGCTCCACTTCATCGTCCTCGCGATCGCCGCGTACTGGACGGTGCTGCCCCAGGTGGCGCGCATGGTGACCGGCACGACGGCCGAGGACCCCGAGGACACGGCGCGACGCCGGGCGAGCGTCGTCGCCGCGGCCAGGCGCCTCGCCGATCCCGCGTGATCACGCCGCCCTGATCAGATCCCGGCGGCCGCGGCGAGCTCCCGGAGCTCAAGGGCCGCGTCGAGCATCTGGGCGGTGCTCCGCCACCAGTCCTGCAGGTTCAGGTCGATGATCAGCTCGTCGGCGCCTACGCCGGCGGCCGCGGCGACGTCGTCCAGCACCTGCGCGCGCGTGCCCTCGAAGGCGCGCCGGCCGGGGCCGGCCGGGTGCTCGGAGAACGCGACGTTGGCCACCACGACCATCCGCATCCGGGACGGGTCCCGTCCTGCCGCCGCGGCGGCCTGGCGGATCGCGTCCCAGGCGGTACGGAGCCGCTCGGCGCCGGCGGCACCGGGGGCGGGCGGGATGGGGAGCCAGCCGTCGGCGCGGCGCGCGATGCGCTCCAGCACGCGCGCCCTGGGTCCGCCGGTGGCGGCCGGGTCGACGTCGCCGCCCAGGAGCACCGGGATCGGCGCGGCCGGCTTGGGCAGCACGTAGGCGTCGTCGACGACCGTGCGGGGCCCTCGGTAGCGCACCGGGTCGGGTCCCCAGGCCGCCCGCAGGACGTCGAGAGTCTCGTCGAGCAGCCGGCCGCGGCGGGTCACGTCCGCGCCGACGGCGTCGAACTCGTCGACCGACCAGCCGGTGCCGAGACCCGCGACGAACCGCCCGCCGCTGATCTGGTCGATCGTCGCCATGCTCTTCGCGAGCTGGAGCGGAGGGTGCAGGCCGGCGATCATGACGCTGGTGCCCAGGCTGACCCGCTCGGTCACCACGGCCGCGGCCGTCAGCACCGCCAGCGGGTCCGCCGCCTGCCGGTACGCGGACGGCCACGGCTCGCCCGGCGTCAGCGTGTTGCGCGGCGCCACGGGGAACAGCAGCCGCTCCCACGCCCAGACGCTGTCGAAGCCGGCCTGTTCGGCCGCACGGGCCACGTCCGTGACGTCATGACGCAGGTCGGTGCCCACGCGCTGGGGCAGGCGCAGTCCGAGTCTCATGGGTGCGGCCCCTCAGCTCTGCCACGGCGAGCCGAGGACCCGCTCGACCGTCGTCGTCAGCCGGAGACCGGGGATGAAGTGCTCCAGGATGTCGGCGTTGACCGTGCCGTTCGCCGTCTCGGGCCGGTGCCGCAGGCCCTCCACCGTCTGGCGCAGGAACTCGTTCTTGAAGTCACCGCGCGGGTGCGCCGCGACGATCTCCTCGACCTGCCCGGGGTCCAGGTCGTCCAGGCCGAACCCCACCACGTCGGTCAGGACGCCGAGCTGGGTCACCGCGATCTCCGGGGCCATCCGGACGGGGATGCCCGGCGTGGTGTGCAGCGCGACGGCGGCCCAGACGGTCTCCGCGGCGCTCGCCGGGAAGCCTTGCCGCGCGAGGAACTCCCGCGCGTGGTCCGCGCCGTCGACCTCGAAGCGCTGCTCGGCGGTCGAGTACGGGTGCGCCAGGCCGACGTCGTGGAACATCGCGGACACGTACAGCAGCTCCCGGTTCGGCCGGAGGCCGAGCCGGCGCGCGTGCAGCAGGCCGAACAGGTAGACGCGGCGGGAGTGGTGGTAGATGACGGGGCTGAGCATGGCCCGGACGCGCTCGGTCGCCTCGGCGACCACCGCCGTCCGGGGAATCTCCGGCCCCTCGCTGAGCTCTGGCATCTCCCCATGCTGTGCCCCGCACCCCGCCCGGCGCCGCCCTCGACCGGCCACGAACCCCCGAAATCCGGACAGGGGCGCCGCTCCGCCGTGTGCTACCAATGGACGGTGCCCACGCCCGTCGCACCCCCGCACCACGTCGCGATCCTCGTCTACGACGGCGTGACGCTCCTGGACCTCGCCGGCCCCGCGCAGGCGTTCGCCGAGGCGAACCGCCTCGGTGCCGACTACCGGCTGACGCTCCTGTCCCCCGACGGCGCGGACGTCACCTCGAACATCGGGGTGCGGATCCCTGTCGACGGGCCGGTCTCCGCCGGCGAGGCCGCCGACACCTTCCTGGTCCCCGGCGCCGACATCTACCCTCGCACCCGCGTCCCCCGCGACCTCGCGAACGCCGCGCGGGTACCCGCCGCGACGGCCGGCCGGGTCGCGTCGGTCTGCACCGGTGCCTTCGTCCTCGCGGCCGCCGGCCTGCTCGACGGCAAGCGTGCCACCACGCACTGGAAGGTCACCCACGAGCTCGCCGCCCGGTGCCCGACGTGCCACGTCGACCCCGACGCCATCTACGTCCGCGACGGCACCACCTGGACGTCGGCGGGCGTGACGGCCGGGATCGACCTCGCGCTCGCCCTCGTCGAGGAGGACCACGGGGCCGACGTCGCGCGCGACGTCGCTCGCTCCCTCGTGGTGTACATGCAGCGCGCGGGAGGCCAGTCCCAGTTCTCGGCACCGCTCCAGGCCCAGCCGCCCCGCTCCCCCGCGCTGCGCACGATCACCGACCTGGTGGTCGCGGACCCCGGCGGGCGGTACTCCCTCGCGGACCTCGCCCGGCACCTCAACGTGAGCACCCGACACCTCTCGCGGCTCTTCCAGGACGAGCTGGCCACGACACCGGCCCGGTACGTGGAGGACATCCGGTTCGACCTGGCCAGGGCCCTGCTCGACCAGGGGCACACCGCGACCCGGGCCGCGGCGCTCGCCGGGTTCCCGAGCTACGAGAGCCTGCGCCGGGTCTTCGCCCGGAAGCTGTCCACGAGCCCCGCCGCCTACCAGCGCCGGTTCTCGACCACCCGGAGGGCCTCGGCCGCGCCCGACTCCTCGGGGTAGTGCGACGTCCGGCGCACAGGCGTCCGGCACGCAGGTCAGTCCGCGACGTGCGCCGTGTTGTCCAGCCAGTGCCGCACGAGGCCGGCGTCCCCCTCGACACCGACGCCGGCACCGTCACCGGCGCCCAGCGGGATCCGCCGGGTCAGCGTCAGCAGCAGTGCCCCCGCGGTTCCCGTCACCGTCACGTCGGCCGGCCGGCTCCCCGGCCGCCAGGTCGCGCCGTCGGGCCGCCGCTCGACGAACCACGCGCCGTCGCCGTCCGCGGTGTCGGTCGCCCGCAGCTGAAGGACCTGCCCGGTGCCCCGGATCGCGTGGGCGGACTCGGGCCGCAGTGCCGCCCACGTGGGCGAGGTGAGCATCGCGAGGTGGTGGCCGACGAGCTCGGCCGCCACGGCGGCGTCGATGTCGGCCCGAGGCGGCCCACCGGCCGCACCGGCGCCGTCGAACGCGTGCACGACCGACTCGTTGAGCTCGTTGATCAGCCAGAACCGTGCCCCGGACCGCTCGTCCCCCGCGGCGTTGAACACCTGCGCGTCGAGAGCGTCGTCGGAGAACGCGGACGCGACCCGCACCGAGGACTCCGCCAGCCACTCCGCCCACCGACCGGGGTCGGCGGGGAGGTCGGGCACGTCCGTGGGCAGGTCAGCGGGGTCGGTGATCCGCCGCTCGATGATCTGCGCGGTCCAGTGCTGGGTCTGGCCCACGTGCGCGACCAGGTCCGTGACGGTCCATTCCGGGGCGGTGGGCACCGCGGCGTCCGGCCCGGCCGCGGCGGCCGCCTCCGCCAGCCGCCCGGTGTGCTCGATGATCGCCCGCCGGGCGTGTTCCGTGGTCAGCTCGGTCATCGCGTCGTCCGTTCCCTCGGTCGGTCGTTCTCTGGCTGACGAGGGACGCCGGCCGAACTCATCGACCGCCGTCACGCCTCGACGGACCAGCGTCTCGCCGTCCGTCAGCGTGGTCGTGGCACGGGCGAGCTCGCCCAGGCGGACGGGACGATCGGCGGTCAGAGCTCGACGGCCGCCTCCGCGTCGCGCATGTCGAGGCGGTCCAGGAGCCGGTTGTACGGCGCGAACGTCTGCTCGACCTCTGCCGGATCGAGGTAGTGGGACAGGTCGTACTGGTGCGAGGGGGTGCCCTTGGGCTTGGCGATCACGTCGGCCAGGTTCTCCTGGTCGCGGGTGGTCCAGGTGGCCCCGATCGCGGCGTACAGCCGGGGCACCTCGGTGAACGGGTCCGCGGACAGCTTGTGGTACGGCACGTCCACGATGGAGGCCGGCGGCAGGCTCCGCCGCAGCTCCAGGCCCCGCTCGACCTGCGTGAACAGGTGGTCCAGGGCGAACCTCCCGATCTCCTTGCGGTCGGTGTCGTGCTGGTACATCCCCCAGAACGTCTCCACGAGGCTGCAGAACGACCCGATGACCGTGACCGGGTCACGGTGGGTCCACACGAACGTCGCGTCCGGGAACACCTTCCGGATGACGTCCATGTCCTCCAGGTGCGCCGGGTACTTCAGCACCCAGCGCTTGGGCTCGCGCCCGTGCTGCAGCACCTGCAGCGCCCGCTTGAGGTACTCGTAGTCGGCGGTCACGTCCCGCCCGGCCGCCCAGGCGGAGTAGGAGGGCATGAGGCCGTGCAGGATCGGCCAGTGGCTGCCGTGGGGCAGGATGAACATCGACTCCTCGGGCTTGTCGATGTTGATCGGGTGGATGTGCGGGATGTCGGGCGCGAACTTCTCCATCATGGTCGCGCCCTGCTGGAGCTGCTTGATCAGCTTCCGGGCGGACTGCGGGTCGTCCAGGCCGGTGGTCTGCATCTCCCACAGCAGCGGGGCGCGGTGGTCGGGCGAGGCCGACAGGACCCGGTGGGCCAGGGTCGTGGCGGTGCGCGGCAGCCCGCACACGATCACGGGTGCGGCGATCTCCTCCTCCGCGATCCGCGGGCGCTCGGCCAGCATGCGGTCGATCCGCAGCCGGTTGACGTACCGGGCCTTGACGTCGGCGGTGATGAGGTACCAGCCCAGCGGCGACAGCCGGGGCATCTCGGCCGCCGCCCGCACGACCACCGCGAGCTCGGCGGCGAACTGGGGGTCGGCGGTCCCGGCCTCCTTCTCGACCTGCGCGACCGCCTTGGCCCAGGACGCGTCCGGGTCCTGGTAGCCCTTGATCACAGGGGCTAGCACGGTGTTCAGCACGCGGGTCGTGCGGGAAGTGCGACTCACTGGTCCTCCGGGGATGTATGTAGATGTGCTCGTCGGGACGTGCTCGGGTGTGGACGCGCTCGGGTCAGCCGGCCAGGCCGGTGGGGCGCAGCGTGACCGGCAGCGACGCGGGGCGGCGGAAGCGGAAGTCGGGTGCCCAGCGGATCTGCTCGGCGCCGGTCGTGAGGACGGGTTCGACCTGGCGCAGGAGCGTCTCGACCGCGGTGCGGACGATCAGCCGGGCCTGGCGGGGCGCGGGGCACCGGTGGGCGCCCGCGCCCCAGGCCAGGTGGGCCCGGTTGCCGAGCCCGTCCCAGGTGCCGTCGCCGCGGATGCTCGGGTCCGAGGCCGCAGCCCCGACGGCCAGGAGGACGGCGTCCCCGGGCTCGACGTAGGCGCCGTCCCCGAACAGGTGCCCCTCCTTGACGGCGAACCGGGGCGCCATGACGGTCACCGGCGACGCGTCCCACAGGACCTCGTCCAGCGCCTCGTCGGTCCCGAGCCGGCCGCCGGCCAGGCGCCGGGCGAACTGCTGGTCGCTCAGGGCGAGCAGCAACGCCTGCCCCAGCCACGCCTGCATGCCCAGGCTCGCCCCGGTCGCCACCGACAGCATCCCGGCCACCGCCTCGTCGGTGCCCTCGTAGGCGGCGTGCTGCGCGAGCAGGCCGGACGGCGTCGGGGCACCGTTGGCGTCGCGTCCCATGACCTGCCCGCCGAGCACGAAGCTCAGCTCGTCGACGCTCGCGGCATCGCCCTCCCCCGCCGCGAGGGCGTCGGCGATCTCGAACACCTGGCGGCCGGTCGCCGGGTCCAGCCCCAGGACGGTGCCGAACGCGAGACGAGTCACCGGGAGCACGTAGTGGCGCATCAGGTCGACCTCCCGGTCGGCCCCGTAGTCGCGACCGAGCTCGTCGAGCACCTGGTCGCACGCCGCCCGGGTGACGCGACCGACCTCGGCGGCGTCGACGGCCTCCAGCATCTCGTCCAGCGGTCCGCGCAGCCGGGCGTGCACCGGCCCGGACGCCGTCTCCACCCGCTGCCCGACCCGCGGCCGGAACAACGACCGCAGCGGGGCGGGCAGCGACCCCGGCTCCCCGTTCCAGACGCCGGTGTCGGTCGTCACCATGCTGGAGTCCCGGGCGAGCATGACGATGGTCTGGTACCCGCTCACCAGCCAGGCTCGCGCGCCGGACCCGAGATCGACCGGAAGGGCCTCGCCCCACTCCTGCCGCAGGCCGGACCACGCGGCGTCGATATCGCGCGCCGAGAGCACCTCACCCAGCACCGGGACCGTCTCGGGGTCGTACAGGCGCATCCGGTACCCGCCGGAGGCCGAGCCGTCCAGCACCGAGCCCGAGCCGCGCGCAGCCACAGTCACATTCGGATCCGTCATCGTCCTCTTCCGCCAAGGGCCAGGGCGAGATTTCCCAGACGACAGAGACGATAGCGACATATAGGCCGTATCAGGCCTTTTTCACCACCCCTGGTTTCCCTTCCGGATTCCAGACCGTGGAACACCACGCCGAAGCTCCTCGACCGGGGCACCGACGCCGTGTCGCAGGCCGCCGTTGTCGTGTGCTCAGGCAAACGTCTTGGTGTCGATGACGAAGCGGTAGCGCACGTCGGACGCGAGGACGCGCTGGTAGGCCTCGTTGATGGAGTCGGCGCCGATGAGCTCCGTCTCGGGCAGGATGTCGTGCTCGGCGCAGAATTCGAGCATCTCCTGCGTGACCTTGATCCCGCCGTTGGCGGAGCCCGCGATGGAGCGGCGGTGGGTGATCAGCTTCATCGGGGTGACGCTCAGGGCGTCCGTCGGCGCGCCGAGCAGGACGAGGGTGCCGTTGACGGCGAGGAGGTCCACGTACCGGTCGTAGTCCAGGCCCGCGGAGACGGTCGAGAGGATCAGGTCGTACTCCCCCTGGTGCTCGTGGAGCGTCTGCGGGTCCTCGGTCGCGAAGTAGTGGTCCGCCCCGAACGCGAGGCCGTCGTCCTTCTTCGCGAGGGTGCGCGAGAGCACGGTGACCTCGGCCCCGAGGGCGTGGGCGAGCTTGACGCCGACGTGGCCGAGTCCGCCCATGCCGATGATCGCGACCCTCGTGCCGGGGCCGGCATTCCAGTGCTTGAGCGGGGAGTACAGGGTGACGCCCGCGCACAGCAACGGGGCGACCTTCTCCATCGGCAGCGACTCGGGGATGCTGAGCACGAAGCGCTCGTGGATGACGGTGGCCTGCGAGTAGCCGCCCTGGGTGATGCTGCCGTCGACATCGACGCCGGCGTAGGTCTGGATGTTGCCTCGCAGGCAGTACACCTCTTCGCCGTCGGCGCACTGCTCGCACTCGCCGCACGAGCCCGACTCGCAGCCGACGCCGACGCGGTCGCCGACCTTGTGTCCGGTGACCTCGGAGCCGGTCGCGGCGACGTGGCCGACGATCTCGTGCCCGACGACCTGCGGGTAGGCGATCTCGCCCCACTCACCGCGGACGGTGTGGATGTCGGAGTGGCAGATCCCGGCGTAGTCGATCTCGATGAGGACGTCGTGCGGACCGAGGTCGCGCCGTTCGATCGTCATCGGCTCCAGGGGTGCGGTCGCGGACACCGCGCCGTAGGCGTTCACAGTGCGCATGATGGGTTCTCCGTTCGTGGTGGGTAAGGGTTCGTCGGCCCCTGTCGACGTCGGGACACGATCGCGAGGGCGGCCGTGGGCACGAGGGTGAGCGCGACGACGGCGGTGCCGACTGCCGCGGGACCGTCGAGGCCGAGGGGCGAGGCGAGCGCGGCTCCGCCGAGGCCGGTGCCGATGGCGGTCCCGACGTTGAAGGCGGCCACGCTGAGTGCCGAGCCCATCGTGGCGGCGCGACCTGCGTGGCTCACCGCGAGGTGGATCAGGACGCCGTTGGCGCTGAGCCCGAACAGTCCGAGGAGTGCGACCAGGGCGATCAGCGCGGGCGCGGACCCGGACAGCAAGGCGATGCCGAGCAGGATGACGGTGGTCACGGCCGGAGTCATGATGGTCACCAGGCGCGGGTGGGCGTCACCCAGGCGGCCGCCGACGAGTGTCCCGGCGAACGAGCCGACGCCGAACACGGTCAGGACGAGCGGCACCAAGGTGGGCGACACCCCCGCCTGGTCGGTGAGCACCGGTGCGATGAACGAGTACGCGGCGAGCACCCCGCCGGTGGTCGTGACGCACGCGGCCAGCACGAGCCACAGCCGCGCCGAGCGCAGGTCGGCCAGCTCGGTGCGCAGGGACTCGGCCCGCTGAGCGGGTACATCGCGAGGCACGAGGCGGGCGATGAACATGCTCGCCACCGCGGCGGCGACCGCCAGCGCCCAGAACGTCCCGCGCCAGCCCACCGCCTGCGCGACGAGGGCGCCGAGCGGCACGCCGAGCACGGTGGCGAGCGAGCCACCGGCTCCGACGACGCTGATCGCGCGCGAGCCCAGGGCGGGGCCGGCCTCGCGGGCTGCGACGACGGCGGCCACCGCCCAGAACGCCCCGGTCGCCAGGGCCGTGACGAACCGGGCGACCATCAGAAGCGCCAGGTCCGAGGCGAGCGCGACGAAGACGTGCCCGAGGACGAAGACTGCGAGGGCCAGAAGCAGCGTCGTCCGCCTGGACAGCCGTGTGGTCAGCAGCGCCATCGAGGGGGCGCCGACCACCAGCCCGACGGCGAACACCGTGATGAGCGAGCCGGCCGAGGCCAGCGTGATCCGCAGGTCACCGGCGATCTCAGGCAGGATGCCCGCCACGACGAACTCTGTCGTCAGCATCAGGAACGTGCCGAGCGCGAGCACGTAGGCGACCAGCGGCAGCCGGTTCGCCGACGGGACGTCGATGGAGGGACGGGCCCGGACCAGAGCCGTTCGGGCTTCCTCGGTCATGGATGAACCTCAGATCCTTGTCGTGTGCGGTCGCCGGAGGGCGACGTCGTCCAGTTCAACCCTGTCGGCACGAGCGGGGAAGGTTGCGTCTGTGGGGGTACAACCTCGACCCCCCTCACCGGTCAGCTCGTGCGTACCGTGGACGGCATGGACAACCGCTCGGACATCCGGGACTTCCTGGCCAGCAGGCGGGCCCGGCTCACACCCGACCAGGTCGGGCTTCCCACCAGCTCCCGTCGCCGGGTGCCCGGGCTGCGCCGTGAAGAGGTCGCCGTGCTCGCCGGGGTGAGTACCGAGTGGTACACCCGCCTCGAGAAAGGCCACATCGCCGGCGTCTCCGAGGAGGTGCTGGACGCCGTCGCCCTCGCCCTGCGGCTCGACGACGACGAGCGCACCTACCTGTTCGACCTCGCTCGGGCCGCGCGCCCCGCGCGCCGCCAGGCTGCCCGCAAGCGTGAGGCCCCGATCGCGCCCGCCGTGCAGTGGATGCTCGACTCGATCACCATGTCGGCGGCGTTCGTCCGTAACGGGCGCCTGGACGTGCTCGCGACCAACCCGCTCGCCAGAGCGCTGCACGCCCCGATGTTCGCGAGCGAGACGACCACGGGTCACGGGCGCGCGAACTTCGCGCGCTACCACCTGCTCGACCCGAGCTCGCGCGACTTCTTCGTCGACTGGGACGACGGGGCCGCGAGCAGCGTCGCGCTCCTGCGCGCCGAGGCCGGACGCGAACCCTACGACAAGGCGCTACGAGACCTCGTCGGCGAGCTCTCGACCCTGAGCCCGGAGTTCCGAACCCTGTGGGCCTCCCATGACATCCGCATCAGCCACCACGGGACCAAGCGGCTCCACCACCCCGACGTGGGCGACCTGGAGCTCACGTACCAGTCGGTCGACCTCCCGACGGCAGGCCGCGCCGTCTACGACATCTCGCTCTACACCGCAGAACCCGGCACTGCGCACGAGGAACGACTCCGGCTCCTCGGGAGTCTGACCGCCCCCGACCAGCCCAGGCCTGCCGAGCTCTAGGTGTGGCGTCAGCGGCGGGTAGAACTCCCCTCGCAGCGGGTGAAGCCGACCACGTCCGTTACGCTCCTTCCGTGCTGTCCGCCGTGGTCCGACGTGTCCCAGTGCCCGAGGTCAAGCCTCCCGCCGCCGACGACCCGCCCGAGATCGGCGGCTACGAGATCCGCGGCCGGCTCGGCCAGGGCGGCATGGGCGTGGTCTACCTCGGCGCGACCCGCAGCGGCCGCCTGCTCGCGATCAAGGTGATCCACCCCGAACGCACGGGCGAGAGCGAGTTCCGCACCCGGTTCCGCCGCGAGGTATCCGCCGCCACGCGACTGCGCAGCCACCGCACGGCGGCCGTCGTCGACTACGACGTCGACGCGCCCACACCCTGGCTCGCCACCGAGCACGTGCCCGGACCCACCCTCGCGCAGGCCATCACCGAGCTCGGCACCCTGCCCGAGGACGCCGTCCGCGAGCTCGTCACCGGCCTCGCCGAGGCCCTGGACGCGATCCACCGCCAAGGCCTCGTCCACCGCGACGTCAAGCCCACCAACGTGCTGCTCGGCCCCGACGGGCCGGTCCTGATCGACCTGGGCGTCGTCGCCGACTCCGACGCGACCTCGCTGACCACCACCGGTGTCCAGCCGGGCACGCCCCAGTTCATGTCACCCGAGCAGGCCCGCGGCGAGGCCGTGACCGCCGCGACCGACGTGTGGTCGCTCGGCGCGGTCGCGCACCTCGCGGCGACTGGCACTCCGCCGTTCGGGACGGGCAGCCTGGCCACGGTCACCTACCGGATCGTGCACGAACCGCCCGCCCTTAAGGACGTGCCGGCCGGCCTGCGGGGTCTGGTGACCGCGTGCCTGGCCAAGGACCCCGCCGCCCGCCCGACGACGGCAGCGGTGCTCGCCTCGCTCGCCCCCCTGCCGCTGGTCGAGCCCGAGGTCACCGGCCTGACCGGCGCCGGCGTGGCCGGCGCGGACACCGTGCTGGGCGCGGAGCAGGAGCCGAGCCCGGTCCCGGAGGCTCCCGCACCGAGCAAGACACGGCGCCGGGTCCTGACCGGCCTGGTCGCGCTCGGCCTGGTGCTGGCCGGTGGTGGGGCCGCGGCGGCGCTCGTGCACTTCCTGGGCCCGGATGACACGCCCAGCACGGGCAGCACGCTCCAGGCCGAGGAGTCCGCGCCCGCGGAGCCCTCCGGCACGCCCAGCCCCAGCCCCAGCCCGAGCACGAGCACGAAGGAGTCGTCGACGAAGCCGTCGGCGTCGCCCAGTGCCCCGACCACCCCCGTCGACGAGCCGGACGACGGAGCGGCCGAGGAGCAGGACGCCGTCCTGACCCAGTTCCGGCCGGGCACCGTGTCGATCCCGGCGCAGGTCGCGGTCGGCCAGAAGGTCACCGCGTGGCCGAAGAACTGGGCGCCGCAGCCGGCCAGCAGCACGTGCGTGTGGAGCATCGGCGGCGAGGAGCGGGACAACCTCGGGTCGTGCAGCTACACCGTCGCGATCGGCGACGTGGGCAAGCCCGTCCAGGTCAAGCTGACCGGCACCCGGTCGGGGTACGCCGAGACCGCGGTGCTCTCCAACGCCACCGGCGCCGTGCCGCAGCCGAACGTGCCGAAGCCGAGCTGCGCGGTACGCCTGAGCCCTGGCGAGGTGAACTCCGGCTGGTTCGCCCACTGCGAGTTCGAGGAGGACCCCGAGGTCACCTACACGTGGTCGTGGGTCGACGTCACCGAGGACGAGACCATCAGGTGGGGCAACTACACGCCCAGCCGGCGCATCTGGATCGGCGGCGGCAGGGCCGGCCATCAGGCGCGGGTGACGGTGACGGCGGAGCGGGACGGCTACCGCACGTCCAGCTTCGGCACGAACTTCCTCCTGCCGAACGAGTGGGTGCCCGCCGGCTGACCACGCACGAACGCCTCGGGTCCCGTGGGACC
>NZ_JBHWZO010000127.1:0-17532 GCF_042728455.1 Promicromonospora sp. NPDC060204 | reverse complement strand
CCTCTTTGAGCGACGTCAAAGAGGAGAAACCCGGGCCTCGAAGGGGACTGCTGCGGCGTCAGCCCTTGACCGAACCCGCCAGCAGGCCGCGCACGAAGTAGCGCTGCAGCGACAGGAACACGATCAGCGGCACGATCATCGAGATGAACGCACCGGCCGACAGCAGGTGCCAGTCGCCACCGCGCGAGCCCGCGAGCTCGGCGACCCGGACCGTGAGCGGGAACGTGTTGAGGTCACCCATGACCAGGGCGACCAGCAGGTCGTTCCACACCCACAGGAACTGGAAGATGGCGAACGCCGCCAGCGCCGGCGTGAGCAGCGGCAGCACCACCCGGAAGAAGACCTGCACGTGGCCGGCGCCGTCCATCCGCGCCGCCTCGACCAGGGACCTCGGGATCTCCTTCATGAAGTTGTGCAGCAGGAAGATCGCGAGCGGTAGCGCGAAGATCGAGTGCGACAACCAGATGGTCCAGAACGTGCCGTTGATGCCCAGGTCCACGTAGGCCGAGAGCAGCGGCACCAGCGTGATCTGGATCGGCACGATCTGCAGTGCGAACACCGCGATGAACAGGAAGTCGGCGCCCTTGAAGTCGACCCACGCGAACCCGTACGCGGCCAGCAGCGCGAGGGTGATCGGGATGAACACCGCGGGCAGTGTGACCACGAACGAGTTGATGAAGAACACGGCCAGGTTGGTGGAGCCGTCGAACAGCGCGGCCTCGTAGTTGCGCAGCGAGAACACGCCCTCGCCGGCGAACGCCGAACCGAACACGGTCCACCAGCCGCTCTGCCGGATGTCCAGCTCCGGGCGGAACGACGTGATCAGCAGGCCGACCGTCGGGATGGTCCAGAGGATGGCGATGACCACGGCGAGGGTGCTCGCCCACGGGTTGGACAGCGCCTTGCGCGCCTTGCGGGCCCGGCCGCTGATGTCGGACTTCGCCCGGGGCACCTCGGGTGCCGCGTCGGCTGTCTTGACGGTGCTCATCGGACATCCTCCGAGAGGCGCTGCTGGCGCACGTTGTAGATGATCACCGGGATCACGATGACGAACAGCAGCACGGCCAGCGCCGCGCTCAGGCCCGCCTCGTTCTGCCGGAACCGCTGGTCGTAGAACTCGAGGGCCACGATCGAGGTGTTGAACTGGCCCGCGGTCATCGTTCGCACGATGTCGAAGGTTTTCAGTGTCGTCATCGCGATCGTGGTGAGCACGACCACCAGCGCGGGCCGGATGCTCGGGATGGTGATGCGCCAGAACATGCCGATGCCGGAGACGCCGTCGAGCCGCGCGGCCTCGATGATGTCGTCGGGGATCGCCTTGATCGACGCCGACAGCAGCGTCATCGCGAAGCCCGCCTGGATCCAGATGAACACGACCATGATGAGGAACGTGTTCAGGGGCCGGCTGATGAGGAACTGCTGCGGCTCGCCGCCCAGCCAGACGATGAACTGGTTGAGCAGGCCGGTCTGGTTCACGCCCGCCGGCTTGAACTCGTAGACGAACTTCCAGATGATCGACGCGCCCACCATCGAGATGGCCATCGGCAGGAAGACCAGGCCCTTGGCCACCGCCTCGAAGCGGCTCTTGTCGACCAGGTAGGCGTACAGCAGGCCGAGGAACGTTGCCACGAGCGGGGCGACCAGCACCCAGAGTGCCGTGTTGCCGAGCACGATGAGGAACTTGGGTTCCGTGAAGGCCACCACGTAGTTGTCGAGCCCGACGAACTCCGTGCTGTTGCGGTTCATGAACGAGTTGATGACCGTGCGGATCGCCGGGTACACCAGGCCGAGCAGGAGCAGCAGCAACGCCGCGCCCGTGAACCCGAAGCCGACGAACCAGCGCGTGGGGTTACGTGGCCGGTCGACCACGAAGAGGATGATGCCCATCAGCACGACGAACAACACGATCGCGATGAGCATCAGCAAAAGTTTGTGCACGGGGTCGTCCCCGGCATACAGCAGCCAGTCCATGGCTATCTCCTGTCGCGTCCTGGTCCGGTCGTCCTTGACTCGTCCCCCCCCACCGCCAAGGAGGGGGGAGGCGTGGGACTCGAAGTCCCACGCCTCCGCGCGTCATGGTCGAGGGCCGGGCGTCAGTTCTTCGGCCAGGAGTCCTCGATCGTGTCTGTGACCTGCTGGCTGCTCTCGTCGCTGGCGAACCACTCGGTGATTCCGTTCCAGAACGAGTCGGTACCGACTGCGGCCGGCATGAGGTCCGAGGCGTCGAACCGGGCCACGGTGGCCGGGTCGGCGAGGATCTCGGCGGAGAGCCGGTCGAAGTCCGTCGCGAGCAGCGCCGGGTCCAGACCGTTGTTGGCGCTCACCCAGCCACCGGCCGGCGTGGCAGCGGCCTTGGCGTTGGCCCAGTCAGCGCTCGACAGGTAGGTCTGGAAGGCCTGCACCTCGGGACGGTCGGTGAACGCGCCGATGAACTCGCCGGCGACCAGCGTCGGCTTCTCGTCGGCGGTCATGGCCGGCAGGTAGAACGCGTAGACGTCGCCGTCCGGGCCCACCTCGGTGCCCTCGGGCCACTGCGTCTGGTAGAAGTTCGCGGCGCGGTGCATCCAGCAGTTGCCGTCCAGGATCGGGTAGCCCGCGTCCGTCCAGGTCGCGGTGGCGATCGAGTCGACGCCGCCCAGGCCGCCGTTCACGTAGTCCGGGTTCTTGAGGATCTCGCCCGCGGTGTCGAACGCGTCGACGATCTGCGGGTCGTTGAACGGGATCTCGTGGGTGTACCACTGGTCGTAGACGTCCGGGCCCGCGGTGCGGAGCACGACGTCCTCGATCCAGTCGGTGCCCGGCCAGCCGGTGGCGTCACCGGACTCCACACCCGCGCACCAGGGGCGGGTGGCGCCCTCGTTGCCCTCGGCGATGGTGGCCGTCAGGTCCATCATCTCGTCCCAGGTGGTCGGGACCTCGTACCCGGCGTCGGCGAACATCTTCGGCGAGTACCAGACGTACGACTTGACGTTGGAGCCCAGCGGCGCGGCGTAGAACGTGCCGTCGACCGTGCCGTACTCCTTCCACTCCGGGGCCCAGCCCTCGTCGACGTTGGCCTCGACCTGCTCCGGCGCGGGGAGGACCGCGTCGTAGTCGTGGACGAGCGTCTGGAGCAGACCGGGCTGCGGCAGGATCGCGATGTCCGGCGGGTTGCCGGCCTGGACGCGGACGGGGAGCTGCGCCTCCATCTCGCGCGAGCCCTCGTAGTTGATGGTGACGCCGGTGCACTTCTCGAACGGCTCGTACGACTTCGTCTGCGTCTCGGCCTCCGGCTCCACGATGGTGGTGTAGACGTTGACCTCCTTGCCGTCGAGGTCACCGAACTCGTCGTAGGCGGCGCAGTCGATCGTGGCCTCGGTGGCCTCGCCACCGCCGTCCCCGCCACCGCCGTCGTCGCCGGTGTCGGCACAGGCCGCCAGGACCAGGGCCAGGCTCGCGCCGGTCGCCGCCAGGGCGATCGCTCGGCGCTTGGAAGCCATCCGGATAGTCATCTCGTGCTCCTCCACTGCTTCGTGGGCTCAGAACCCTCTGACTTGCGGGTACGGACCGGCAGACTGCCGGGTTGCCCGACCTCAACGCAACCGTGGTTCTCGATCCAATGCAAGCCCATACAGCATCACCTTGCATTACGAAATCGTTGCAATCCCACCGGTCGTCCAAGACTGGCGAAACGCCGGGTACGCCGGACGCAAGGTGGCCGCCCATGCCCGCACGGCGGGTGGACGGCGGGACGTAGGCTTGTGCCGCCAGATCTCTGGTGCCCCTACGGAAGGACGGACATGATCGAGCTGAGGACGCCGCGCGAGATCGAGGAGATGCGCCCGGCGGGACGCTTCGTCGCCGACGTGCTGCTCGCCGTCCGCGAGTCCGCGGGCGTCGGGGTGAACCTCCTCGAGCTCGACGAGATCGCGCACAAGATGATCCGCGACCAGGGCGCCGAGTCGTGCTACATCGACTACCACCCCTCGTTCGGCGCGATGCCGTTCGGCAAGGTCATCTGCACCTCCGTGAACGACGCCGTGCTGCACGGCCTGCCCTACGACTACGCGCTGCAGGACGGCGACCTGCTGTCGATCGACTTCGCGGCGTCCGTGAACGGCTGGGTCTCCGACTCCGCGCTGTCCGTCGTGGTGGGCGAGCCCGACCCGGCCCGCGTCGAGCAGGACACCAAGCTGATCCGCACCACCGAGGTGGCGCTGGAGGCCGGCATCGCCGCCGCGCAGCCCGGCAAGAAGATCGGCGACATCTCCTCGGCGATCGCCGAGGTGGCGCACGCCGCCGGCTACTCGGTCAACACCGACTTCGGCGGGCACGGCGTGGGCCGCACCATGCACGGCGACCCGCACGTGCCGAACAACGGCCGGGCAGGCCGTGGCTTCCCGCTCAAGCCGGGCCTGGTGATCGCGGTCGAGCCGTGGTTCCTGGAGACCACGGACGAGATCTTCACCGACCCCGACGGCTGGACGCTCCGCTCGGCGGACGGTTCGCGCGGTGCCCACTCGGAGCACACGATCGCGATCACGCCGGACGGCCCGCTGATCCTCACCGCACGTTGATTCTCACGGCGCGCTGATCGATGTGTCAGACGCTCGGGTCCCGCGGGGGACCTGAGCGTCTGACACGGCGCTAGATGAGGGTCTTCAGCGCCTGGATCACGCCGTGCTGCGAGATGTCGCCCACGGTCTCGTTCGCGATCGCCTTCACGGCGGCAGGAGCGTGGCCCATCGCGACGGCGCGGGCGGCCCAGCTCAGCATCTCGATGTCGTTCAGGCCGTCGCCGACGGCAAGCGTGTTGTGCCGCGGGACGCCGAGCGTGGAGCGGATGTTCTCCAGCGACGTCGCCTTGCTCAGGTGCCGCGGGGTCACGTCGATCCAGTCGGGCCCGGCCTCCGTGGCGGTCACGCCGTGCCGGCGCAGCGGCTCCAGCAGGTCGAGCACGTTCGGCCCCCGCAGGATCGCGCGCGAGGCAGGCATGACGCCCAGCTCGTCGACGCCGACTACGCGCTGGGCGCCGTTGACCTCGTGCGGCTCGAACAGCCGGTTCACGCGGTAGCCGATGCCGATCTCCTCGACGCCGATCTGCACGTCGGGGAACCGGCTCAGCGCCATCCGGGCCACGGGGCCGACGTCGAACGTCAAGACGTCCTCGAGCATGTAGCCGTTGGTGCACGTGGCGCAGAGCCGCGCCGTCACCGCGCCGTTGGAGGCGACCACCCAGCCGTCGGTGATCCCGAGCTCCTTGGCCACGGGCAGGATCCCGGTCAACGACCGTCCCGACGCCAGGACCACGTGATGCTTCCGGCCACGCACGAGCTGCACGGCCAGCACCGTCGGCCCGGGCACGGGCTGCCCGGTGACCAACAGGGTCCCGTCGATGTCGAGGGCGACCAGGTGGGGCGCATCGTTGCGCACCCGCATGGACACCGATTGGTCGTCCAGGATCATCACGTACCCCCATGGCACCGTGAGCGCCGTCACCCTTCGACGGATCGCGCCCAAATGTACAGGCATTCGCCCTGTGATCCATACCTTTGCACGGATAACTTTCACCCGCGTCGTCACCCACGGGATCTTGCCCGACTCAGAGCAGCGAGCGGAGGACGTCCACCACGCCGTCGTCGTCGATCGAACCGGTCACGGCGTCGGCCGCCGCCTGCACCGGCTCGGTCGCGTGCCCCATCGCCACGCCCCGTCCTGCCCACCGCAGCATGTCGATGTCGTTGCTGCCGTCACCAACGGCGACGGTGTTCTCGGCCGCCACGCCGAGCTCCTTGCGCACCACCTCGAGGGCCGACGCCTTGGTCACGCCCTGCGGTGCGATGTCCATCCACGCGGACCAGCCGACGGCGTACGTGACGTCGTCGAAGCCGAGCCGCGCTGCGATCTCGTGGAACTCCGCGCTCGTCTCACCGGGGCTGCGGACCACGACGCGCGTGACGTCGCCGGCCCAGAGCTCCTCGAAGTCCACCACGCGGTGCTCCCCGTTGAGCTCACCCTCGGGAAAGAGCTCGGTCATCCGGAAGCCTACGCCGACGTCCTCGACCGCGTAGCGCGCGTGCGGCAGCTCGACCTTGAGCATGCGCAGCACCGGTTCGGGGTCGAACGTCTCGACGCGTTCCAGGGTGTAGCCCATCGCGGCGGAGACGTCGATGCGTGCCGTGACGGCGCCGTTCGAGGCGACGATCCACTCGTCCTCGATCTTGAGCTCCGCCGCGACGGGCGTCATCGCGATGAGCGAGCGGCCCGACGCCAGCACCACGTGGTGCCCGGCGGCGCGGACGGCGGCGACCGCCTCCCGCGCCGCGTCGGACAGCACGTCGTCGTACGTGACGAGGGTCCCGTCGATGTCGAGGGCGATGAGCTTGCGGTCGGTGGCAGGAGGCACGCTGGCAGCCTACCCACCCGCCGGTGAACGCCGGCCGACGACGAGGTGATCGGCCGCCCTACTTCACCGGCTCCAGGACCTCCAGGCCGCCCAGGTACGGGCGCAGGCCCTCCGGGACGTGCACCGAGCCGTCCGCCTGCTGGTGGTTCTCCAGGATCGCGACGATCCAGCGGGTGGTGCCCAGCGTGCCGTTCAGGGTCGCGACGTTCCGGGTCGAGCCGTCCTCGGTCCGCTCGCGGACGCCCAGGCGGCGGGCCTGGAACGTGGTGCAGTTCGACGTCGAGGTGAGCTCCAGCCAGCGCTCCTGCGTGGGCAGCCACGCCTCGCAGTCGAACTTGCGGGCCGCCGAGGAGCCCAGGTCGCCCGCGGCCGTGTCGATGACGCGGTAGGGCAGCTCGACCTTGGCCATCATGGCCTCTTCCCAGCCCAGCAGGCGCTGGTGCTCGGCCGCCGCGTCCTCGGGGGCGCAGTAGCTGAACATCTCGACCTTGTGGAACTGGTGCACGCGGATGATGCCGCGCGTGTCACGGCCCGCCGAACCGGCCTCCCGGCGGTAGCAGGCGCTCCAGCCCGCGTACCGCATCGGCCCGTCGGACAGGTCCACGATCTCGTCGCTGTGGTAGCCCGCGAGCGCCACCTCGGAGGTGCCGACCAGGTAGAGGTCGTCCTTCTCCAGGCGGTAGACCTCGTCGGCGTGCGCGCCCAGGAAGCCCGTGCCCTGCATGGTCTCGGGCTTGACGAGGGTGGGCGTGATCATGGGCGTGAAGCCCTGCTCCACGGCCTGGTCCATCGCCATGTTGAGGAGCGCCAGCTCCAGCCGCGCGCCGATGCCGGTCAGGAAGTAGAACCGCGCCCCGGACACCTTGGCGCCGCGCTTGGTGTCGATCGCGCGCAGGCCCTCGCCGAGCTCCAGGTGGTCCTTGGGCTCGAAGCCCTCGGCCGCGAAGTCGCGGCGGGTACCGACCTGCTTGAGCTCGACGAAGTCCTCCTCGCCGCCCGCGGGCGCGCCCTCGATCACGTTGGCGATCGAGTACAGCACCCGGTCGAGCTCCTGCTCGGCCTCGGCCGCGGTGGCCTGGTGCTGCTTGACGTCCTGCGCGAGCTGCTTGGTGCGGGCCAGCAGCGCCTGCTTCTCGTCGCCCTGCGCCTGCGCCACCTGCTTGCCCAGGGACTTCTGCTCCGCGCGCAGGTTCTCGAACTCGGTCAGAGAGGAGCGGCGGCGCGCGTCGGCGTCGAGCGCCACGTCCACGAGGTCGGGGTCGTCACCGCGGGCCACCTGGCTCGCGCGGACGACGTCGGGGTTGTCGCGCAGAAGTCGGAGATCGATCACGGGGACGAGCCTAACGGGGCTGTCGCTCTGAATTCGTCCGCAGCGCGACCATCGTGAGCAGTGGCACGGCCGGGATGAGCGCGATCATCGCGATCCGCAGCCCGAAGTCGTTGACCAGGGAGCCCAGGACCGCCATCACCCACATCGCGACCAGCGCGGGGCGCAGGAACTCCCAGCTCCGCTCCGCGCGCGTGAACCAGGCGGGCGTCAGGCGTTCCCGCCAGGTCGCCGGTCCGAAGAGCGCGAGGCCGACCAGCACCAGGATCACCACGGTGGCCCAGACCGCCGGCCCGCCCGTGATCGAGTTCAGCGCGTACAGCGCCTTGCGCAGCACGGTGGAGACCGCCTCGCCGTCGACCACCTGGCCCACGAACCGGCCGAGGTGCGAGCGCGACTCCGGCGGGCGCAGCCAGTCCAGGACGCCCACGAGGGCCACCACGCCGACGCCGGCCGCCGCGACCCAGGTGAACCGCCAGAGGGTGAGGCGCAGCCCCGACGCGGCGGTGGCCACCACCACGAAGGCCGGGACCAGCACGAGGCCGCCGCCGAGGTCCGCCCCGAGGGTGGGCCAGACGTCGACCGCCATCGCGATGACGCCCACGACGCTGACGGCGAGGGTGGCCAGCACCCGTCTGCCGCGCGACACGAGGAGCTGCGCCAGCGCGGCCGCGAGCACGATCGCCGCCACGGCGTACACCGAGAACGTCGGGTTGCCGAAGCCGTAGAACCGCGCGCCGAACGTCGGGGCGGAGCCGAGGGGCGCCGCCCGGTTCAGGGGTGTGCCGACCAGGGCGTCCACCGTGAGCGCGACGAACGTGATGCCCGCGACGACGGCGGGGGCCGCCCACAGGGGCCGTCGTGGGGCGAGCAGGCTCAGCCCGGTCACGGCCGCCGTCACGAGCAGGGTCGCGCCCACGATCGCGAGCACGGGCAGGTCGAACCGCCACCAGCCGGTGAGGGAGACGAGGAACCCGCCCGCCGGGAGCGCCGTCAGCGCCGTGGCGGCGACGACGGCGGCGCGCCGCAGCCCGCCCGGCACGAACGCGACCCGCCGCGGCACCCACCAGCAGGCCGCCGCCAGGGCGAGGCCCAGCCAGAACGGCACGTCGACGAGCCAGATGTACGCGTCCCGGCGCACGTGGTCGCGCGCCGTCATGTCCGCGAGCTCGTCGGCGGTGAGCCAGGCCGAGGCGGGGCGCTCCCCGGCCCGCAGCAGCGGCGTCGGGTCGATGTCGGCAGGCAGGTCCACGCCGACGGCGTCGAGCACCGCCGCCGGGACGTCCATCAGCCGCGCCACCCCCTCCGTGCGGGTCGCCGTGCTGGCCAGGTAGCGAGGCAGCCCGTCGTAGTTCGCCGACGGGCGCAGCAGGGCAGGCCCCAGCTCGAGCGCGTGCTCGGGCGTGGTGGCGACGTCGATCACGAGCACCGTCGTGTCCGCGGGGGCGGCGGCCAGCACGCGCCACACCGCGAGGTCCACGGCGGCCACGAGGTCGGCGCGGATCGCCTCGACCTGCTCGGCGCCGTCGGGCTGCTTCTCCAGGTCCGCCCGCTCGGCGACGTCGAGCAGCGCTGAGCCCGCGTCCACGAACGTGACGGGGCAGTCCCAGGCGCCCGAGTCGGCGGCCAGCGCCGCGTCGAGGTCGAAGTACCGCCCGACGCTGCCGTCGCCCTCGGCGAGCGCGACCGCGGCGCCCGGCCCGACGGCCGTCGTGCACGTGTCGGCGAGGGCGTTCCCGAACGTGCCGGGGTGGGCGGCGTAGCCGGAGCCGCGCTGCAGCGCGGTCAGCCGGTCCCACTGGTCGACGACGGCGGGGCGGTCGCCCCCCGCGGTCCCGGCGCCGGCGTCCGCCGTGTCGTCCGCCAGCGGCGTCACGGTGATCTCGTCGCAGATCCAGTGCCGGTCGGCGTCCCGCTCGTCGGCGACCTCGGCCAGGCGCCCGGCCGACAGGCTGAGCCACCCGCTGTCCGGGCAGCGCGCCGCGCGCCCGTTGGGCAGGGTCAGCCCCGCGGCGTCCGCGCCGTCGGTGAGCATGCCGTAGAGCGTGGGCGCGGGGGCCGTGCCGGTGTCGAGGGACGGCTGGACGTCGGTCCAGCGCAGGCCCTGCGTGCCGATCACGACCACGTTCTCGCCGGGCGGCACCACGGGCTCGGCGCTGCTCAGCGAGCCCGACTCCTCGCCGGCGGCCTCGGCGCCGGGCACGGGCAGCACGGCCGCCGCGAAGAGCAGGCTGAGCAGCAGCGCGCCGGACAGGCCCAGCACGGCCGACGGCACGCGGCGGACCGGCTCGGTCTGCCTGCCGGAGGGGAGCCAGCCGCGGGCGCCGAGGAACCGGGTCACCAGGTCCGGACGCGCCGCGAGCAGCGCGACCAGGGCGAACGGCACGAACAGCGTGAGCCCGCGCAGGCGGTCCCCGAAGTACGGCGCGGCGTCCACGGCGACGGTCACGAGCGCGACGGCGGTCACGGCCGCCACCCCGAGCCACACCGGCCGGGTGGGCCGCTGCGTCTCGCGGGCGCGGGCGCCGTCGCCGAGCACCGAGCCGACGCTCGTCGCCGTGCGGCGACGCGCCGCGTACGCCGCGAGCCCGCCCGCGAGGACCAGCCCGGCCACCGCGTAGATCACGAAGGCCACGTCCGAGAACCCGTAGAAGCGGTCCGCGGTGGCCAGCGACGGGCCCAGGAGCGAGGCCTGCAGCAGCGTGAACCCCGTGACCCCGTCGATCGTGAAGACCAGCCAGGTGAGACCCGCCGCCGCGACGGCGTTGCGCCACGGGGCCGGAGGGAGCAGCCGCGAGACGCCCCGGATACCGAGCGCGACGGCGACCGCGGCCAGCGTCAGCGACAGGGCCAGGCCGAACTCCGGCGCGGGCCACACCCACCACCGGGAGAGCGTCGCCAGGCTCGCCGCGGCCGGCGCCGACACCGCGAGCAGCGCGGCGCTCAGGGCCAGCCGCTGCCGGTACGGCCCGGGCTCCCGCCGCGGCCGCGCGGCGCGGCGCGGCAGCACCAGGACCAGCACGGCGATCAGCAGGAACAGGACGATCACGCCGGCGAAGGCGGGCACCTGCGCGGGGATCGTGTCGGCCAGGACGTTGATGTACTGCCGGTTCTCGACCGTGCGGGCGACCGTGGTCCGCCGCGGCTCGCCCACCTCGATCGGCGAGCCGTCGATCGAGGGCTCCTCGAGCGCCGGGTCCTGCCCGGGCTCCTCCTCGGCCTCGGGGTCCGGGAGGGCGCCGGCGGCCTCGGCCGCGGTGGCCGTGAGGTCGGTGAGCTGCACGAACCCGGTGCTCCGTGACGCGTCCGACGTCAGCCAGCGCACCCGGGGCACGTCCACCACCCAGTCCACGACGACCTGGAGGCCCTGCTGCGTGAGCGGCGTGTCCGCGACGCCCGCCACGAGCACGCGCGTGCCGGCTGGCAGGCTCCGGGTCAGGCTGCTGAGCGTGCCGTCCAGGGTCTCCAGCGCCTGGGCCCGCTCCGGCCCCTCGGGCAGGCTGCCGGCGTCGACCACGGTGACAGGGCACTCCGTGAGGGCGTCGTCCCAGGCCTGGCCGCGTGCGCCGAAGGTGCTCGCCGAGCCCTCGGCGCCGTCCGAGGTCAGGGCGTCCAGCGAGGGGACGTACCGGCCCACGGTCCCGTCCGCGCGGGCGAGCATGACGGCGGCGCCCGGCCCGACCGCCGTCGAGCACGCGTCCGCGTCGTCCAGCATGTCGCCGAGGAGGCCGGGGGCGGGCGCCTGCTCGCGCTCGGTGGGCTCGGCGGCCTTCTCCTCGTCCTCGTCCTTCTCGGGGAGCTGCGCCCAGCCGCCGATCGTGGCGCGCGCCGGCTTCGCGTCGCCGGAGCCCTGCGCGGCACCCGTCGTGGGCTCGGGCACCGGCGTGCACGACGTCGCCCCGCGGGCCTCGCGCTCCTCGCCGTCCTGGCCCGCGGGTTCCGGCTGGTCGGCGCGCTCGGCGCTGCCGGCCGAGACCGTCCGGCTGCCCGCCGAGAGCGTGAGCCACGCGTCCAGCGGGCACGTCGCGGGCGCCGCGGTCCGCACGTTGATCGACGCGACGGAGCCGCCGCCGATCATGTGCCACAGGGTCGGGGTGGTGCTCCGCGAGACGTCCGTCCACCGCAGCCCGGCCACGCCGACCACTACCACGGGGGCGGCCGGCACGGGCTCCGCGACCTGCGCGGGACCGGCGTCCGCGGCGACCGCCACGGCCGCGGGCCCGGCCCCGGTCGCCGGCGTCGCCACGGCCACGGGCGCGGATCGCGGGGCCGCCGACGCGGTCGTCGGGCCGATCAGGCCCAGCAGGGCCGCGACGAGCATGACGAGGGCAGCGGGCACGGTCAGTGTCCGGGTGGAGCGGGGATTCACCCGCCCAGGGTAGATGGCCGCGGCAGTCACGGGGCCCGGACCAGCAGCGCGCCCGGCTGGACGTGCACGTCGACCTCGACGGCCCTGCCGAGGGGATCCCCGTCGACCTGGGCCTCCTCGCCCGCGGGCACGCGGATGCGCGCGCGGCGGGCCTTGGTGTGGTCGATGCGGCCGAGCTTCTCCGGCAGCTCGTTCCGCACCCCCACCCCCTGCATGGCGATCTCGAGGGTGAGCTGGGCCCAGCCGAGCACCCCGCCGCGCACGTCGACGGCGGCCACGTCGAGCACCCCGTCGTCGAGCACGGCGTCGGGCAGCAGGGTGACGCCGCCCGGCAGCATGCCGCAGTTGCCGACCATGATCGAACGGGCGCGCGCGTCGACCGGCGGGTCGTCGTCGAGCTGCAGGGTGGCGCGCATCCGCCGGGCTTGCATGTGGGACAGCCCCGCCACGAAGTAGGCCACCCAGCCCACCTTCTTCTTCAGGTTCGAGTCGGCGGTGGCGACCATCGCGGCGTCGAAGCCCAGGCCGGCGATGACCAGGAAGATGTGCTCGCGGTCCGTGTCGGGCTCGTGGTCGGGCTGGTTGGGATGCTCGTCGTTGCGCGGGGTGTCCGCGAACTCCATGACCCGCAGCCAGCCGACGTCGATGGCCCGCGTGCGCCCGGCCAGGATGACGTCGAGCGCCTCGTCCATGTTGGTCAGCGGCAGCTCGAGGTTGCGCGCCAGGAGGTTTCCCGTGCCCACCGGCAGCACGCCCATCGGCTTGTCCGAGCCGACCATGGTCTCGGCGACGGCGCGCACCGTGCCGTCGCCGCCGGCCGCGATCACGATGTCCGCGCCGTCGTCCAGCGCCTGCCGGGCCTGCCCCTTGCCGGGGTCCTCGACGGTGGTCTCGTACCAGAGCGGCTCCGGGAGCCCGTTCGCCTCGCAGTGCGCCCGCACCTGGGCGGGCAGCCCGCTCGCGTGCAGCTTGGACGGGTTCACGACCACCGCGATCTGCCGGGCCGCCGGAACGCTCTGCGCCACCGCGCGCCGGCCGTCCCGACGACGCATCCAGGCCTGCTGCGACCATGCGCCGACGGCGACGGCGAGTGCCAGTACCCCGATGACGATCGCGATGATGCCGAGCCAGACCTGCCACTCCATGAGGTCAGGGTACGGGGCGGGCCTGAGGGTCGATCAGCTGCGGACGTTCGACCCCGCGTGCCGCACGGCGTCCACCGCGCCACGCATCTTGCGCGCGTTCACGGCCAGCAGGACGTCGCGGTACTGGGCCGCCCGGTGGATCTGACCCTTGAGGTCGTTGGCGGAGGCCCGGTGCTTGAGGTCGCACGGCACCTCGACGGCGACGTACCCCTTGCGCAGCAGGTCGATGGTCATGCCGGTCTCGACGCCCCAGCCGCGGGCGAGCGGCGTGGCCGCCTCGAACGCCTCGCGGGTGAGGCACCGCATGCCGGACAGCGGCTGCGACGGGCTCCAGCCGGTCATGGCCTCGATGGCCCGGCGGGACGCGCCGACGACGACGCCCCGGCCGCCGGCGCCGGCCTGCTTGGGCAGCAGCGCGATCGCGAGGTCGGCGACGCCCTCACGGACCGGGCGCACCAACGGGGCGGTGTTCACGGCGGTGTCGCCGAGGTCACCGTCGATGAACATGAGGAGACGCGGGGGGCGCCCGTCGGCGTCACGCATCGCCACCACCGCCGCGCCGGTCTCCATCGCGGCGGCCTTGCCGCGGTTGTGGGAGTGGCGCACGACGACGGCGCCCGCGGCGCGCGCCACGTGCTGCGTGTCGTCCTCGGAGCCGTCGTCGACCACGAGCACGAGGTCGACATGGGGGATCGCACGCGCGGAGCGCACGGTGGCGGCAATGCGCTCGGCCTCGTCCTTGGCGGGAATGATGGCCGCCACCCGCTGGACGTTCTTGCCTGCCTGTGCATTGCCGGGACGCGTGGTCTTCGCGACCGGGAGAGCGTTCACACCTGTCCTGCCTGAAGCGTCGATTTGCCGTGGTGAGTGTTCGGATAGCCCTTTGCTTGGTGAGTGCAAAGGTTTACCCCTGGAATCCTACTCCCTTGGTCCGCTAGTTGCCGAAACCTGGGCCGCTCGTGGCGATCCTCGGTGACTGCCGTAGCGTTCCGGGCCGCTCGCGCGCGACCGGCCGGGGCGTCCGGACTAGCGCAGGGTGACCTGGCGAGAGACGATACCTGCTCTTGCGCGTCGCTCGTTCGCATCAAGCGGCTCCTTGATGGAAAGTGCTTTCGCGAGCTTCTCGCCGAGCTCGGCCACGGGACCCTCCAGGTCAGCGGCCTCGGTGCCCTTCGGCAGCTCCCAGACCGGGACGACCAGGCCCGACGCACGAAACGCTCCCACGAACCTTCCACCCGCGAGCCCTGACTCGCGCTTTGCGTGCAGGCGGGAGATCGCGTCGATGACGTCGTCCTCCGGCTCGGGACGCGCCCAGCGGAGGAACTCGCGCGACATGCTGCACCAGTAGGCGGACTCGGCCGAGGTGACCTTGACGGTGGGGATCGCGCCGTCGGCCGCGTCCTCCAGGTTCTGCTTGAGCTCCGGCGTCACGTCGGCGCTCGGGTCGAGCCAGTAGTCGAACGTGTCGTGCACGGTGACCTCGAACGGCACGCTCAGGTCGAGTACGTCCTGCAGCCGCGGGCCCTCGCCCGGCAGCTCACCCGACTCCACGGCCGTACCCGGCTCCAGCTCCATCGCCTCCAGCAGGGCGGCGGCGAGGTCGCGGCTCACGTCGCCCGAGCCGACGATGCCCTGCACGGCGAGCAGCAGCGTGCCGTCGGCACGGTGCAGCGCGGTCCAGGCACCGGGCAGGAGCGTCACGACCGTGACGTCGCGGGAGCCGTACTCGGCGGTGGTGCGGGCGGTCGCGGTCGCCGACGGGACGATCTCGCGCATCGCCACCCAGTCGGTCTCCCCGGGGAGACCTTCGAAGGGCCGGAGCACGAAGTCGGAGGAGGGGTTCTTGGCCATGCGGCGAGTGTATCCGCGCGCATGGTCGCAGATCTGTCCGGCCGGTGATGTTTCGGGGCAGTCCGTCGGACGGGACCATTATGGAACCGTGGAACCCTGGCTCGCCGCCCACCTGCCCGTGCTCGACCTCGCGCTGGACGCCGTCCGCGCCGTGCAGCGCGCGGCAGCACGTACGGGCCGGCGGGCGGGCGCGGCCGACCCCGCGCACCTCGACCCGGCCCTGCTCGACCCGGCCCGCGTCGACCCCGCCCGGGTCGCCGCCGGCTTCGCGTCCGACCGCGTCCTTGCGCTCGACGGGCAGCCGGTGCAGGGCTTCGCCCCGCTCTCCGGCTTCTTCGCCACGGCCGACGGCTGGGTCCGCACGCACGCGAACTACCCGCACCACCGCGCCCGGCTGACGGCGCTCGCCGGGCTGCCCGACGACGTCGGCCGGCCCGCCTTCGCCGAGCGGCTCACCGAGCTCTCGGCGCAGGACCTGGAGGACCGCGCCGCCGACGCCGGCGCGATCGTCGCGCGCGTCCGGACGGAGCAGGAGTGGCGGGAGTCCGCGCCGGGGCGCGCCGCGGTGTCGGGCCCGCTGGTACGGACCCGGGTGCGCGGACCCGTGACCGGGACAGGAGCCTGCCCGCCGGGCGGGGCGCCGCTGGCCGGCGTCCGGGTGCTCGACCTGACCCGGGTCATCGCCGGGCCGGTCGCCACGCGGACGCTCGCGCTGCTGGGCGCGGACGTGCTGCGGGTGGACCCGCCGGAGCCCGCCGAGATCAGCTGGCAGCATCTCGACACGGGACAGGGCAAGCGCAGCGCCGTCCTGGACCTCCGGGACGTCCGCGACCGCCGCACGGCCCAGGACCTGCTCGACGCCGCCGACGTGCTGGTGACGGGCTACCGGCCCGGCGCGATCGAGGCGTTCGGCCTCCGGGTGCCGCCCGGCACGGTGACGGGGCGCGTGTCCGCCTGGGGCGACGCCGGCCCGTGGTCCGGCCGCCGCGGCTTCGACTCGATCGTGCAGGCGGCCAGTGGCATCGCGCTGCTGGAGGGCCGCGACGGGACGCCCGGCGCGCTGCCCGCCCAGGCGCTCGACCACGCCTCGGGGTACCTGCTCGCGGCGGGGATCGTGGACGCCGTCGCGCTCCGGAGCGACGACGGGCTCGGCCGCGACGTCGCGGTGTCGCTCGCGCGCACCGCGGCCTGGCTGCTCGACCTGCCGGGGCGGGACCCGGTGCACCCGGCCGCCGCGACGGCGTCGGACAGCGGGACCGTGACGCACGCGGGCGTCACGACCGCGCGGCCGGTGCTCCCGGGGTACGCCGACTACCCGCACCCCGCGCACCCGTGGGGTACGGACGCGCCGGACTGGCGGCCCCTCCCCGGCCAGGGGCGGGCTCGCCTCCCCGGCTAGGGGCGGGCCCGCCGGACCGGGCGCGGGCGTCCGGTCCGGCGCAGACGTCCGGTCAGGCGCGGATGCGGCTGCGGCGGGCGACCAGCAGCGAGGCGGCGCCGCCGAGGACCAGGGCGCCGGCCGCCGACGTGAGGGCGGTGGCCTCGGCGCCGGTCGTGGCGAGCCGGACGGGAGCGTCCAGCGTGGCCTCGGTGAGCGAGCCGGACTCGCGCCCGGTCGTGGCGGCGGTGTCCTGGCTCGGCACGTAGGCGGTGAGCTCGGCCCCGGCGGTGTCGGCGGCGGTCGGGCCCTCCCACTGCTGGCCCGGCGCCTGGACGGCCACCGGCGGCTCCGACGCCTCGACCTGCACGGGGGTGACCACCTTCGCGGGGGCCTCGGCCTCGGCGGCCGCCGGCTTCTCCGCGGGCGTGGCGGTCTGCTCGACCTCGGTGACGACCTGCGGCTGCGTCTCGGTGGCCGACTCGTTGGCCTGCTCCACGTACTCCTGGACGGCCTCGCGGACCTTGTCGCGATCCTCGTCGGTCCAGTCGCGGTGGCTGCCCTGGGGCGACGCGTTGTTGCCCTGGGGCGCCGCGCCGCGGCCGCAGTTGCCGTCCTCGGACCGGCTGTCCTTCGAGCCGCCGTACCGCGGCGCGTCGTAGTCGGGCTCCGTGTAGGCGGCCGGCTGGTAGGAGCGCGGGGACTGGGCCTCCCGGCCGCGGTCGTGCCCGCGGTCGTAACCCGCGGAGTGTCCGTCCGGCCCGTCGTGCCCGTGGCCCTCGTGCGCCATCGCCGGGCTGGCGACGGCGGTCGCAGCGGTGGCGAGCGCGATCGTCGCCACGACGCGGGCGGCCGCGGACCTGGCGACGGACGAAGGCTTGACGGCGGCGTGCTTCATGAGAGCTGCTCCAGCTGGTCGGCTACATCTGGCCCGGAACCCGGGACGCCACGACGCTACCTGATCGGTAATAGCCGGAAAAAGGGGTAGACCGGAAAAACCTGATGCGATGGTAACGATCCGATAACAACGGACACATGAATGGAACCTTCTGAAAGCGCCGGAGAACGCAAACGGGG